>DATKHM010000047.1:0-29052 GCA_035510235.1 Minisyncoccota bacterium
CGCGCCGCTTGGGCGCATGTAAAGATTTTTAGTTGCCGAGATGCAAAACTACGGGATTAGCATAACACTTTAAGTACCCATCCGTCAATCTCCGTTGAAATATCGCTGCCATCGGCTTGAACAGCGCCTTTTTACGGGGTATCATCATAGCAAATGCTCGATGCGCCTCAGAACGATCTCAAAGAAAAGCTTGCAAAGCTCCATCGTGACGGCGAGGAGCGCGCCGCAGAGCGGCTTGCGGAGAAACTCGGCCTTTCGTATGTGGACCTGGCAAAGATCCCCATATCGCTCGATGCGGTGAGGATCCTTCCGGAAAGCGAGGCAAAGGACGCGAAAGTTGCGACTATCGAGTTGAAGTCAAATAAGGTGGCGCTCGCGACGATCGATCCTGATCTTCCGGCGACAAAAAAGATCGTGGAAGAGCTGGCGGAGAAAAAATATGAAGTGAAGGTGGTTGTCGTTTCGTCATCGAGCATGGAAGCCGCGTGGCACTTCTATCAGTTCATCAAGCCCGAATCGGAGACGATCACGGGGAAGGTAAGCATCGCCGAGGATCGCCTCGGCGCGCTGAAGGCGCGACTCGTCACGATCGACGCCGTACACAAAGAGATCGCCTCGCTCCCGCTCGCGAACGTGTCGCCGGTCGCGCTTATTGAAGTAATTCTCGCTGGTGCGATGGGATTGCGCGCGTCGGACATCCACACCGAGGCGGGCGAGAAGAAGGCAAAGATACGCTTTCGCGTTGACGGGTTACTGCACGACATCTTTGACGATATCCCGCTCGACACCTATCACACATTCGTGTCGCGCATCAAATTGCTTTCCGCGATGAAGTTGAACGTGCGCGATGCGGCGCAGGACGGGCGATTTACGATCAGCCTCGGCGATAAAGACATCGAGATGCGCGTGTCCGTTATCCCCGCCGAGTTCGGCGAGACGATCGTGATGAGAATTCTCGATCCGTCGGCCACGATGGTCGGACTGCCGGATCTCGGCCTGCGCGAAGACAATCTTGAGATCGTCAAGAAGCAACTTGCAAAGCCCAACGGGTTGATATTGAATACCGGTCCGACCGGTTCAGGAAAAACGACCACGCTGTATGCGTTCCTGCGCGCCATGAATGATCCGACGATGAAGATCATCACACTCGAAGATCCCATCGAATACCGCATTGAAGGCATTGAGCAGACGCAGGTGGACGAAGAATCCGGCTATACCTTTGCAAACGGCCTGCGTGCGATCGTGCGGCAGGACCCGGATGTGATACTCGTGGGCGAGGTCCGCGATCTTGAGACGGCAGATATCGCGTTGCAGGCGGCACTTACCGGACATTTGGTACTTTCGACGTTACACACGAACGACGCGGTGGGCGCGGTGCCGCGCCTGATCAATCTTGGCGTGAAGGCGGTGAGCATCGGGCCCGCGCTCTCGCTTGCGATCGCGCAACGCCTGGTGCGCGTGCTCTGCAAGGAATGCAAAAAAATTGCCGATGTGGACGCGCCCACCGCGGAGAAGATAAAAAAATTTCTTGCGGCACTACCTACCAAGGTTGATAAAACGAAATATGACGGCTATAAGATCTACGCTCCGGTGGGATGTGAAAAATGCAATGGCATTGGATATAAAGGCCGCATCGGAGTGTTTGAATTTTTGCAGGGCGGCGGCGATTTAGAAAAAACAATTTTGCGTGAGGCGTCCGAAGTCGCTTTGCGCGAAGTGGCGCAACGCCAGGAAATGGTCACCATGCAGCAGGACGGCATCCTGAAAGTGTTGTTAGGCCAGACGACGTTCGATGAAGTGACGAGTGCGACCGGAGATCTCGTGTGGTAGTTGTAGATTGCGTTCTCGCCTCCTGAGGAGTGATAGTTCGGCGAGAACGCAATCTACAACTACCCCCCGCTCTTTGTAAGATAAAAAAATAAGCCCGAAGGCTTATTTTCAGAAAAGTAGTAGACTCAGACCTGGGGGCAATTCCTCGCGAAAGGATAATGATCTCTTCTATCTAATGATAAAAGAGGCTAGAATTACTCAAAGGAGCGAACCAGCCGGAACCGGTGCGTCCTGTAGTTTTTAGAAATAACTCCCGCCCCCAGATCTGAATCAGCTACTTTCAATGGACTTGCTAACATCTCTTGTTTATTGAGTACTGGGATATCTTAGCATATAGAATATTATTTGTCAAGCCCAGCAATCCGCACAAAACCCATGCCCAAAACGCCCCCTCCCAACAACAAAGACGATCAGAATATCGACCTTACTCTCCGACCCACCGAGTGGGACGAATACATCGGTCAGGAAAAGATCAAAGATAATTTGAAAACGATCTTGAGCGCCGCAAAAAAGCGCGGCGAGGTCGCCGACCATCTTTTATTCTCCGGGCCGGCCGGATTGGGGAAGACGACGCTTGCGTATCTTGTTGCGCGCGAGCTCGGCGGCATGATCAAGACGACGTCCGGCCCCGCTTTGGAAAAAGCGGGCGACCTCGCCGCGGTGCTCACCAATCTTTCGCCCGGAGAAATTCTTTTTATCGATGAAGCGCATCGCGTGAATCCGATGATCGAAGAAGTGCTGTATCCGGCGATGGAAGCGCGCAAGTTGCATCTTGTGGTCGGCAAGGGGCCGTCGGCGCGGACGCTCAGTCTCGACCTCCCGCCATTCACCCTCATCGCCGCAACGACGCGCGAGAATCTTTTGTCGCAGCCGTTGCGCTCACGCTTCGGTGCAACTTTGCGACTGGGCTACTACACGCCGGAGGATATTAAGAAAATATTAAAGCGCTCTGCCACGATTTTGCATGTGGAGGCGTTGCCGGAGGCGATCGATGTTCTCTCTCGCGCCGCGCGCGGAACCCCGCGTGTCGCCAATCGTCTCCTGCGCCGCGCACGCGACTTTGCCGAAGTGCATGGCGAGAACGTGATCGACGAGGACGCCGCGCGAAAGACGCTCGCGATGCTCGAGATCGACGAGGTGGGACTCGAGCCCCAGGATCGCGAGCTCCTCATGACGATCATTGAAAAGTTCCACGGCGGACCGGTCGGCATCAATACCATTGCCGCCGCGCTCTCACAGGACCGCGGCGTCATTGAGGATATCTACGAGCCATATCTTATGACGCTTGGTTTTTTGCAGCGCTCTTCCGCAGGGCGGATCGTTTTGCCTGCGGCCTATCGGCACTTGAAGATAAAAGGATACGAGGAATTATTTTAGCGATAGACGGTTTTCCCCAGCCACTCCCTATTGGGATTTGATAGACTTAGGGCATGAGTTCGGTAGTCCAAGACTTTACCTCCGAAGAGCCGCGTACGTTCCGCTTTAAGATCGGGCGGCTTCTGGCATCCTCCCTGTCCGGCTTCATCGCCGGCGTGATCGTGGCGAGCATCATATGGTTTATCGGGGTTTGGTACGTAAACCAAATACAGAAGGCTCCTCCGCATAATCCTGTGGTAATCGCATCTCTCCCTGACGCGGGGCGCTAGCAGTCATTCGTGGCTAAGGGATAAGATCCTTCGAATGTTGGTGCGCACTCCCTCCTGCGCACGTTTTAGATTTTTTTAATCCGGCAAGCGCTATCCTTGGGGCATGCTCTATATTAATGAGTGGTTTCCGAATCCCGTCGGCAATGACGCGACGGGGGAGTTTGTAGAATTCTATAATAGCGGCGCGACCGCCGTGAAGCTCGACGGCTACTCACTAGGCGACGGCGCCAAAAAGAAATTTTCTCTTGCCGATTACAACATCGCACCCAACGGCTATCTGCTCTTAAAAAAATCCCAAACCTGACTTTGAAAAACACCGACGGGGCATTATTGTTATATGGTCCGGACGGGCAGGTCGTGGATCAGGCAAACTTCGTTGGCGCGGCGCCCGAAGGGAAAAGTTTTTCGCGCATGGACTACGGCACGGCGCCAATCGGACATTTTGCCTTTGTGTATCCCACGCCCGGCGCGGTGAACAAGACGATCGACACCGCAGTGTCAGTGCAAGTGTATCCGCTCGGCGTTTCGCTGTCGCGTGAGCTCTCGCCCGGCGCATTCATGGGGCTTACCCTCGGTGTCGCATCATTTTTTCTTTTATTCTCTATTTATGTCATTAAAAAAAATCGAAACATATCGAACTTCTTCTTCGGAGGAGACGAGAAAGCTGGGATATAACATTGCCCGTTCTCTCCTGAATGGCGGTGCGGCAAAGCCCATGGCGGCGGTGCTGGCGCTCCAAGGTGATCTCGGCGCCGGAAAGACCACTTTTGTGCAAGGATTTTTAAAGGGATTGGGATCAAAGAGGCGCGTGACGAGTCCGACGTTTGTGCTGATGCGACGCCATAAAGTCCCCGGAGGAAAATTTTCAGACGTTTTTCATATTGATGCATACCGTTTAAAAAAACCGGAGCATCTGGCGGCGCTCACACTCGATGTTATTCTTAGTGGGCCGCGCAATGTCGTGTTGATTGAATGGCCGGAACTGGCAAAGCGGTTTCTTCCGAAAAATACAATATGGTTGAAGTTCGCGCATGGCAAAAAAGAGAACGAACGGACGATCACAGTAGTACGCCCGGCGCTCATGCGGCAGCCGCGCGCAAAATAAAAAAATGAAAAGACTATTACTTATCGACGCGAACTCCATTATCCACCGATCATTCCATGCCCTGCCGCCCTTCACCACGCCGGAAGGGAAGCCGTCGGGTGCCATTTACGGCATCGCGAGCATTCTGCTCAAGCTGTGGCGCGAGGAGCGGCCAGATTACGCCGCCGCGCTTTTTGACCGTCCGGAGCCCACGTTCCGCGACGAGAAATATGCGGAGTACAAGGCCCAGCGCCCACCCACTGCGGATGAGCTTATTACGCAAATAATCGAGGCGCATAAATTATTCGACGCATTCGGCATAAAGACATTTGAGTGCGTGGGTTACGAAGCTGACGATCTTATCGCCACACTCGCGGAAAAATTCAAAGCATTGCCGGACGTGCAGGTGGTCATCCTGACCGGCGACCGTGACACCCTGCAAATGGTGGAGGGGGATAAGCTCGTCGTGCAAACATTCAACAAGGGCGTGAGCGACACGACGGTCTATAACGAGGCGGCGGTGATAGAAAAATATGGCATCGCGCCCCGCCAGATGGTTGATTACAAAGCGCTGGTCGGCGATTCGTCCGACAACATCAAGGGTGTCCCTGGCGTGGGACCGAAGACCGCGCTCGAGTTGATAAAAAGATTTGGCACGGTGAAGGAGATGTACCGGCAGTTGGACGGCGAAAGCCCGGGGGCGGATGAAGATGCCTCGCTTAAAAAACTCCGTGAGAAATTCGGCGCGTTCAAAAAAGAGGCAGAGCTTTCGGAAATGCTCGTGACGCTCGAACGCCACGCGCCGATCGAGATTCCCGCCATCGAGGACCTCGTGCCGTTTAAAGACACAAGCGCCGCCGCAGTATATTTTGAAAAAATGGGATTCGCTACGTTATTGAAGCGTATTCTTATGCCCGCGGGCGAAGAAAATTCCGCAACCTCCACCAAAGCCAGGGCGAAATCCAAGCCCCGCGACAGTCAAGCATCGCTCTTTTAGGACTGCTGCGCGTGGTATAGTGGTATAATAGAGGAACATTGAAGAATCAAACCTCAAAGCTAAAAGACGTCATCCGATGGCCTGAGTTTCAGGTCGTGTGGGGTTTGCTTATCGCCGTCATCGTAGAAGCCATTTTGAATTTCTTCGTGCATGGGTCGTGGGTCCCGTACGCCGACGGCGCTCTGCTCTTGGTCGTTTTTGTTCTATCTGCCGCAAGCGTCTACTATTCCGCAAAGACCGATCGCGACACGAGCGTCACGCGCAACGAATTGAAAAGCATTTTGGGCAGCCTCGGCGATGCGCTCATCGTATACGAAGCGGACTTCCGCGTGATATTTTTTAATCCCGCAGCGGAGCGCATCTTCAAGTTGGATGCTAAAGCGGTGCTCGGCCATGTCTTCTCTCCGCGCGACGTGGAGCGGGATGGATGGCGGACGCTCATTCAGATCGTGTTCCCGTCGCTTGCGCCGCGCGTCGTCCCGCGCAGCAAAGAAGGCGAGTATCCCCAGGTCGTGGACATCTCATTCACCGATCCAGCGCTTGAGTTTCGTGTGACGACCGCGCCGGTGACCGACGAGCACGGCAACCCGCTCGCATTCATGAAGATCATTCAGGATCGGACGCCACAAATACTTGCACTGCGCTCCAAGAGCGAATTCGTGACGGTCGCCTCGCATCAATTGCGTGGGCCGGTGACGGATATCAGCTGGGCGTTGCAGTCGCTTTCAGGTATCACCGGGCTGGACGAGACCAATAAAGCGATTCTTGACCATGCGCTTGCGGCAAGCCAGAGCCTTTTGCGCCGCATTGAAGATCTTTTGGATATCGCAAAAATGGAAGACGGGCAGTTTGGATATAAATTTGAGGACACGGACATTTCCGATTTCATCGTGAAGGTGTTGTCGGACGTTTTGCCGGCTGCCCAGAAGGCCGGGGTCAAAATATACTTCGACCGTCCGTCGGAAGCCTTGCCGCACGTTATGATCGACCCTCGCCGGCTTACCCTCGCGGTCACGAATCTTCTTGAGAATGCTGTTCGCTATAACGTGGAGAACGGGGAAGTAACGGTAAGGGTGGATAAGATGCAGGATAAGCCGTTCGTCGTGGTAAGCGTGAAGGATACCGGGATCGGTATCCCTCCGGAGGCTATGGAAAAGCTTTTCAATAAATTCTATCGGGCCGACAATGCCCTCAAGCGGGAGACCGAAGGCTCCGGGCTCGGTCTCTACATTGCAAAAGGCATCGTGAATGCCCATGGGGGGCAGATTTGGGCCCAATCCGAACTCAATCGGGGCACCACGATCTCGTTCGCGTTGCCGACCGACCCGAACTTGGTGCCGAAGACCGAGACGGGCGGGGAGGATTATTTCTAGGGATGATTAAGGAGTCACAAGAGAAATATTTGTCGACCCTGCCTGATGGTAAAATGACCGTGGTTGCACCGTTCAATCCAAAGTCGCAGGAAGTGGCAAAGGGGATTGTCGATGAGCTAAAAAAGATCATGCCGGAATTAATGATCCATTTTGGTGGTGCGACTGCGCTTGGTATTGCTGGACAAAATGATATCGATATCAATATTCTAGCCACGCCGGAAGAATATGATAAATATACGCCGATCATAGAAAAGATTTTTGGCGAGCCTAAAACAAGGGGAGCATCAGTTAAATGGGAATTTACTAGGAGTGGTTTTGAGGTTGAATTATATCTGACAGATAAGAATTCCCCAAACCTTCAAAGCCAACTTCGCATTTTCCAAATATTATCCCAAGATAAAGGCTTAAGAGATGAATATGAGCGGGTCAAATTGCCTTACGGATCAATAGATTTCAAGGAATATATGCGTAAAAAATATGAGTTTTTCAACAAAATATTGCCGTAGCCTTTCAGGGAGTATTCCCCTCTTTATAAACTATTAAAACAAGTAGGCAAAGGGAGGAAACATAGCTTTTCGGGGTATGCCGGAGGCGCGAAGGCGCCGAGGCGTAGCGATTTTTCAGCAGAAAAATACGCGACCCCGAAAAGCTATGTTTCCTCCCTTTGCCCTTGCAATACGAATCGTGTACACTGGTATACGAAATGACACCGCCGAACTCCAAGGGTCACCACAAATATATTTTTATCGTCGGAGGAGTAATGTCGGGAGTCGGCAAGGGCGTCGCATCGTCATCCATCGGAAAAATTCTACAATCGCGCGGATTGGAAGTGACTTCCATCAAGATCGATCCCTACATCAATGTCGATGCAGGCACCATGAACCCCACCGAACACGGTGAGGTTTTTGTTTTGGATGACGGCACGGAGTGTGACCAGGACATGGGCAACTACGAACGCTTTTTGGACCGCGATCTTTCCGGCGCGAACTACATGACGACGGGCAGTATCTATAAAACGGTCATCGAACGCGAGCGGAGCATGGGGTACGGTGGAAAATCGGTGAGTCCTGTGCCACACATTCCGCTCGAGATATTGGACCGCATCGATAAGGCGGCAGCACTCGTGAATGCGGACGTCGTGATCACCGAGGTCGGCGGCACGGCGGGCGAATACGAGAACATTTTATTCCTGGAAGCGATTCGCATGGCAAAGTTCAAACATCCGAAAGATGTGCTGTTGATCTTGGTGAGCCATTTGCCGATCGTGAGCGACGACAACGAACTCAAGACGAAGCCGACCCAGCATGCGGTACGCGCGCTCAATGCCACCGGCCTTCAGCCGGACATCATCCTCGCGCGCGCGAAGTTCGCTCTCGACGATAAGCGCAAGGAAAAGATCGCCTTCAACTGCAACTTGCGCGAAGAGGATATCATTTCCGCGCCGGACGTTTCGAGCCTCTACGATATTCCGGTGAATTTTGAGAAAGATGAGCTTGGCAATTTGATTTTGGAAAAACTTTCCATGCGCCCCCGCGCAAAGGACATGAAGGAATGGCGCGTGTTCGCGGAGAAGATCCACGCGGCGAAGGACACGGTGAAGATCGGCATCGTCGGAAAATATTTCTCAAGCGGAAAATTTATTTTGGCGGACTCGTACCTTTCCGTCATCGAAGCGATCAAGCACAGCGCGGCGTTCTGGGGCGTGAAGCCGGAGATCAAATGGCTCGACTCGGGGCAGTTCGAAGAGGGCGCAGCGGGGCTGAAAGAACTCGACAGCTTTGATGGCATCATTGTTCCGGGGGGCTTCGGCAGTCGCGGCGTGGAAGGAAAGCTGAAGGCTATCCAGTATTGCCGCGAGCATAAGATTCCGTACTTCGGGCTCTGTTACGGCATGCAGCTCGCAACGGTGGAGTTTGCCCGTAACGTATTAAAGCTGAAGGGCGCGAATACCACAGAGATCGATTCAAAGACGAAATATCCCGTGATCGATATTCTGCCGGAGCAGAAGAAACTCATGGCGGAAAAGAAGTACGGCGCGACGATGCGGCTTGGCGCGTATCCGGCGGTGTTGAAGAAAGGCACGATCGCCGAGAAAGCGTATGGCCGCACGAAGATCTCCGAGCGGCATCGGCATCGCTACGAAGTGAATCCTGTGTATGTGAAGCGGCTCGAAAAGGGTGGCATCGTTTTTTCTGGCGTATCGCCGTCACGGCGCCTGATGGAAGTCATGGAACTTCCGCCGAGCGTCCACCCGTTCTTCCTCGGCACGCAGTTCCATCCGGAGCTGAAGTCGCGCCCGCTGAAGCCACATCCGTTGTTTAAGGAATTTATAAAAGTAGCAAAGGAGAGGAGATTAAAAAATCATTAAAAGTTATTTGACGATATTGTTATCCGGATTATTATAAATGTGCAGGCCATCTTCTTGGCCCTGCGGTAGATCCGTTATCGGATTTACGTGCTCCCCCGCCCCATAGATATCCCACCGGTGGATCGGGCGGGGGTAACTTTTAATGAGATCAATGAACTTCGTTTTAAGTTCTTCGAAAGATCCCGCAGTCATCTTTTTTGAAAAATGCACCAATCGCTTTGCATCGAGAAATCTGATCTGTGCTAATAATGCAATACTTGGGCCGCATTCATCGGCTAGGGAAAGATATTCTTCTCCCGAACGTACTGTGCGAGTGAGAGGTATCCCGAGAAATTGATCTTCGGTTATCTTTTTCAGGACGGCTACCGGGCGGAGAAATTCACTCCCCGAGCCGTCCTGCTCAAAACCAATATTGACTCCAAGTGTGCAAAACCAGATCTCGCCCTCGGAAAAGTGCAGACGCTTTTTATATGTGAAATGCACACTCTGCTTCTTTTTGTTCCAACCCTTAAAATTTTTTTCCATTCCACCCAGTATGACTCAACACCCATTAAATATATCTAAAATGAGAGATTGTTATTTGAAACCGATTCTTCTATCCTTTAGGGACAATGATCATTTTCCTCTATGGGCCGGACGACTACCGCCGCTCCAAAAAAAAGCGCTCTATTATTGCCGAGTTTACGAAGAAGCGATCGGAGATCGGCCTCGGCATTTTTGATCTTGAAGAAAAAGCGGCGCTCGAGAACCTCGGCGAGTTTTTGAAGACGCAATCTATCTTTGAGACGGCAAAGTTGGCGGTTTTGGAGAACGCGTTCGAGCTCGAAGCGCCGAAGCTGGCGAAATTATTAAAGCCGTTCGCTGAAGAAAAAAATATCACTATTTTGATCGCGGAAAAAGACAAGCCGGTGAAGGCGCTCGCGTTCCTTTTGGACAAGCCGACGATCTCGCAGAAGTTTGAACAGCTTGCGGGTGCGGAGTGGACGTCATTTATAAACGATGAAACAAAAAAGAACGGAGTAAGGCTCGCCGCCGCCGCCGCGCAATTTCTAGGAACAGTGTACGACGGCAATACCTGGGCGCTCATCACGGAGATCGAAAAGCTCGCCGGCTTCAAGGGCGGCGCGATGATCGAAAAAAAAGATCTCGACGTATTCGACTTCGAGGTCGCGCCGAACTATTGGGGGCTGATCAACGGGCTGAAAAGTTTTGACGTAAAGAACCGCCTCTATGCGTTCGAGAAGATGCTCGCAAGCAATGACCCTCCGGCCAAAATATTCAACATTCTCGCATCCCAGTGGCAAGAAAAAATTCCGCACATGGCGGAATATGATCTGGCGGTCAAGTCCGGAAAGGTGGACTATGACGAAGCCTTGGTGGATTTATTGATCAGCTGAGAAAGGCGGGACTTGAGCCGGCTCGCCTTGTTCTTTTCAATTACTTTGGACTTTGCGGCCTTGTCGAGCGCTTTGAAAACGAGCGGAAGCGCTTTTGCGGCCTCTTCGAGCTTCTTTGCGACGACAAGCTTGCGATAGCCGACGACGTGCGCTTTATATGCTTCTTTACGCACAACGTTCCGCTTGTGGCGGGTCACATTCTGGCGAAGTGCTTTTTTGGCTGACTTGGTGATTGGCATAAGGCTCATTATAGCGGGGAACCGCGGATTTACAAGACATTGACAAAATCAATCTTTTTGCTATAATGTGGATGCTCTTTAATAATAAACACATCCCTCCACGGAGGGCGTCTTGTATCAAGAAGGGATGGCTTATGCTCGGAGAAATAGCTGTAGAAGTGCAAGGGATTGTGCGGGAGGCCAATGCAGAGTTCGATTGTGTGGCTAAACCAGCGAGTCAATCATGGACATACGCATTTGGCGTTGTCGCTGCTTTACTTCTCTGTTGGTGGGGAGTCAGTCATCTGATTTTTCAATATCCACTGAAGCTATGCCGGGGTGATTTTATCGCCCTCGTTATCTTCTGGGCGACGCCGCTTTGGTTCGTCGGGCGGATCGTCCACTATCGGAGAATGCGGAAACGGCACAGCAAGTAACAAGAAGCACAGATTCAAGAGGGGGTCCCAATCGGACCTCCTTGTTTTATTTTTTAATAAATAACTTCATTGTTAGTTTAGATTTAACCTTCTTTTAATCTGTCGCGCGTATCATCGTAAAGGTGATACTTCCGAGAAATAACTATGCGTTCATCGATGGCCAGAATCTCTATCTTAGTATTAAAAAGCTCGGATGGAAATTAGATTATCGAAAATTCAGGATTTATCTCTGGGAAAAATATGGAGTAGGGAAAGCATATGTTTTCATTGGTTTTATTGAATCGAACCAAAGTCTGTATGACGATCTCGCGCGCTGGGATTTCGAACCTGTTTTTAGACCGGTAACCATCGGGGCTGATGGTAAAATAAAAGGAAATATTGACGCGGATCTCGTTTTAAGGGCAGTCATTGAGTTTAAAAATTATAACAAAGCGATCATTGTCTCGAGTGATGGGGATTTTTATTCGCTCGTGAAATATTTAAATGATAAGCAGAAGTTGGGCGCGGTTCTTTCTCCGGACGTTAAAAACTGTTCTTGGCTATTACGCAAGGCCGCAGGTGATAAAATATGGTTTATGGACGAACTGAGGCGTAAGCTGGAGTATAAATCCCAATAAAAAAGCTCCGCCTAAGGACGGAACCTTAAGCAGGGCTTTTCCATAGAAACAACAGTATTACTATAGCTGCAAAAGTAATTAAGTCAAATCTTATTTAATGTTTTTTTAATCTTCATTCGCGCTATAATGAACCTATGATATACAGCATCGCGGGCACGCTGGCGCTCAAAGAAGCGAGTTTTGCTGTTGTGGAAACGGGCGGCCTGGGGCTGAAGCTTTTTGCGAGCAAGACCACGCTTGAAGGACTGCCGTCGGCCGGCACCGACGTGAAGTTCTTTTGCCATCTCCACGTGCGCGAGGATGCACTCGATCTTTTTGGGTTCACGTCTGCCGACGAGCTGGAGTTCTTCGAGATGCTCATTTCCGTTTCGGGCGTAGGGCCACGGTCGGCGCTCGCCATCTTGGACACGGCGCCACTCAATGAACTCTCGGCGGCCATAAAAGAAGGGCGTCCGGACCTGCTTACCCGGGCGGCGGGAATCGGCAGGAAGACGGCTGAACGCGTGATCGTCGAGCTCAAGACCAAAGTGCAGTCGTCTAAGTCCGGCGCGGTTGTTGAAAAGATGCAGACCGACTCCGATCTTGTAGAAGCGCTCATGAGCTTGGGTTATCATCGCGACCAGGCGCGCTCGGCGCTTGCGCACGTTGACGAAAAAGTGATTGGCGCGGAAGACAGGCTGCGCGCTGCGCTCGCGGTGCTCTCAAATAAGCAAAAATAGCAATAAAAGCCGCCCGCCCATGAAAAACTTTTTAAAGAATCTTCACCCGCGCTCGGCCTATCATTTTTTGTGGGCATGGACCGGCGCACATCTCCATCGCCATCCGAGCAAAACATTATTCGTCATCGGCGTGACCGGCACCAAAGGCAAGACGACGACCCTCGAACTGATCAATGCCATTTTAGAAGCTGCGGGCAAGCGCACGGCCCTCATCTCTTCGCTTCGCGTCAAGGTAGGCGAAGAGAGCAAAAAAAATATGATCGGCAATTCCATGCCCGGACGCGGCTATCTCCAAAAATTCTTGCGCAAGGCAAAGCGCGCCAAATGCAATTACGCGCTCATCGAGGTGACGTCGCAGGCGGTCGTCCAGCATCGGCATCGGTTCATCCACTGGAACATGGGTGCGCTCACGAATCTCGCGCCGGAGCACATCGAAGCGCATGGATCGTTCGAGAATTATCGTGCGGCGAAATTGGATTTTTTGGAGTACGTTATAAAAAAGGGCGGGAAGGTTTTTTTGAACCGCGACGACAAAAACTTTGATTTTTTTATGGAGGCGCTCAAGGAGAGCGACCCTATAGCGAGTTCAAAGGATGATGAATTTTTCCACAGCACGTTGCCGGGCATCCGTTCCAAAAAGATGCGGCCTGACGCAAAGACATCGCATTTCCTCATGAGCCCGTTCAACGAGGAGAATATCGCGGTCGCGGTAGCGATCGCGAAGGAGTTGGGAATCGGGAATACGATCATCGAAAACGCTATTTCGCAATTCGAGGGCGTGCCGGGACGCATGGAATTCATCAATGATGGCGATTACACCGCGGTCGTGGATTACGCGCACACGCCGGAATCGCTCGAGGCCGCGTATGCCGCGGCGAAGCCGAAGCCGTCGCCGTCGTTTCCGAAGCCACGCTTGATCTGCGTGCTCGGCGCCGCAGGCGGTGGCCGCGATACGTGGAAGCGCCCGGCGTTCGGCGCGATCGCCGGCGATCATTGCGATGAGATTATTTTGACGAACGAGGATCCTTACGACGAAGATCCGCAGGCGATCATGAACGAGATCGAAAGCGGCATTCCCCGGCCGCTGCGCGAGGGGCAGAACGTTTATAAAATACTTGATCGCGCGGAAGCTATTGATAAGGCGGTTGCGCTCGCGCGGGAAGGCGACGTCGTGATCGGCACCGGAAAAGGGAGCGAGGATTGGATCCATATCGCGGGCGGCCGGAAAATTCCATGGAACGAGCGCGCGGCCTTTGAAGCCGCGCTGAAATATAAAAAGGAGGCACCGCTTCGGCAATAATTTGTTCCCGCGGGCAAGCGGCTCTATACTTACTCACATATGCAACTCACTTTCTATGGGGGCACGGGGGAGGCGACAGGTGCGAACTATATTTTGGAATCGAACGGGACAAAGATCATGATCGACTGCGGGCTTCACCAGGGGAGTCACTTCGCGGATCGTGAAAATTTCGAGCCCTTTGCATACGACCCGAAGGAAATCACCGCGGTCTTCATCACCCATTCGCATCTGGACCACATCGGGCGCTTGCCGAGCCTTGTCCTCGCCGGTTTTAAAGGAACGATCTATTCGACGACCGCCACGAAGGATTTTGCCGAGTTGATGCTGGCAGACTCGGAGCATCTGCTTTCAAAAGAAGCGGAGCGCGAGGCGCGTCCGCCGCTCTATATAGATAAGGATATTCAGAAAGTGTTGGCGCTTTGGAAGGGACTTGATTATCACGAACCGGTTGAGGTCGCCGGGTTCAAGGTTGAGCTATACGATGCGGGACACATTCTCGGATCGGCGATCGTGCACGTTGAAGCAGAAGGGAAGACGATCGTTTTTTCCGGTGACCTGGGCAACACGCCGGCGCCGATCATCAAGCCGACGGAAAAGATCCCGTCCGCGGATTACTGCCTGATCGAATCCACGTACGGCGACCGCATTCATGAGGATGTCACGCAACGCCGACAGATGTTACAGGACGCGATCACGGAAACGGTGCGCGCCGGCGGCACCCTCATGATCCCGACGTTCGCGATGGAGCGCACGCAGGAACTGCTCTATCACCTCCACCAATTATTCCAGGAAGGAAAGCTGCCACGCGTGCCGGTGTTTATCGACAGCCCGCTCGCGATCAAGCTGACCGAGGTGTATAAAAAGCACGAGGAATACTTCAATAAAACAACAGAAGACATTGTAAAGTCCGGCGACGACATTTTGAACTTTCCGGGATTGCAATTGACGCTTACTACGGAGCAGTCGAAAGCAATCAATAATGTGCCGCCGCCGAAGGTCATCATCGCGGGCTCCGGCATGTCGAACGGCGGGCGCATCTTGCATCACGAACTGCGCTATCTTCCCGATCCAAAAAGCGAGATCATCTTCGTCGGGTACCAAGCGGAAGGTTCAATGGGACGGCAGTTGCTTGAGGGTGCTACGGAAGTGAAGATATTCGGCGAGACGGTGCCGGTGCGGTGCAAGCGCATCAATATTCCAGGATATTCCGCCCACGCGGACCAGCCGCATCTGCTCGACTGGCTGAGTTCCATGAAAAGTTCATTAAAGAAGGTATTCGTGGTGCAAGGGGAACAGGCGTCGAGCGAAGTGTTGGCGCATAAGATCATCGATGAATTCGGCATCGTGGCCGAGGTGCCGCATGCGGGAGAGAGCGTCACTTTGTGATAAACTATAACCAAGCATTAAAAAATTATGAAAAAAATCGACACGAAATATCATTTGAAGTACAAAGTGTGCGTTTCGGGTGCGGCGGTGATCGATCACTGCCCTCCGGGAACGGTGGAAAAGGCGACGGAAATCGGGAAGTTGATCGCCGAACGCGACATGGTGCTCGTGACGGGAGCGACGACGGGCATTCCATACTACGCGGCCATGGGCGCCAAGAAAGCGGGGGGGATCGTGATCGGCCTTTCGCCTGCAGAATCAAAAGCGGCGCACGTGCACACGTACCATCTGCCGCTCGATTATCACGACCTCATTATTTATACCGGCTTCGGCTACTCAGGCCGCAACTTGTTGCTTACCCGTTCGGCTGACGCGGTGATCACGGTCTACGGACGCATCGGGACGCTTAATGAGTTTACGATCGCCTTCGAGGATAAGAAGCCTCAGGGAGTGCTCACCGGCACCGGCGGCACGAGCGACGAGCTGCAGCACATTTTGGAGATCGCGCATCGCGGCAACGGCAAGGCGGTCTTCGATCCCGATCCGAAGTCGCTGATCGAAAAGATTGTGAAGTTGATCTACAAAGAAGAGAAAAAAAGGGAGATCGAATAAGGCGGGGTATAAACGCGGTACGGTATGTCAAAAAAATCTTTTACCATTGCGGCCATCGTCGCCGCGGCGACGATCGGAGAAGGCGTCTTTGCGGTGCCGTATATTATCCAGGCGTCCGGATGGGTTGTCGCGCTTGGATATTTTATTGCCGTTATCGCGATCGTTTCCGTTGCACACATCCTTTATTTGCGTACGCTTGCGGCCATGGATGAGAAAGAACGTTTGCTCGGCCTCGCGCGGAAATATTTCGGGTCGACGGGATTTTGGATCGGATTCGTCGCGATCGTCATCGGGCTCTTGCTCGGATTTGTCGCATATCTTTTGCTCGGAACCCAGTTCCTGCAGATCCTTTTCCCGGGTCTCTCGCCCGCCGCCGCGCTTGGCATATTTTGGGTGTTGCTCGCGTGCCTCGTATGGGGGAGCGAGGGCAGGATCGCGCGGTTCGAGGCGATAGGCATCGCACTCGTATCGTTCGCGATCCTTTTTATATTCTTTTCGGGGCATCCCGCGAGCGTTCTCGGCAACGTGCCGCTTGCGGTTCCCGCCAATTTCTTCCTTCCATTCGGCGTCGTCATCTTCGCGCTCGCGGGATGGACGAGCGTCGAGCCGGTCTATGAACTTGTGTATAAGAACGAAGGAGAAAAGAGTGGGTTATCTTCGGCTCCCTTCGCCGTTTTCGCCATCGGCACGGCATTCGCAGGCCTGCTCTACTGGCTCTTTGCCGCCGGCGTCATCGGCACGGTGCCGCATGTGGCGATGGACACGATCTCCGGCATCGCAAGCTGGCCGCTCTGGCGAAAGGATATCCTTGCGGCGGTGGGACTGCTTTCGGTTTCCGTCGTGTCAGTGCCGATCGCGCGTGAGATCCGCGGCGCGATGGAAAAGGACCTTGGGTGGAACACGTTCGTTTCGCGGGCGGCCATCGTCATCCTGCCGCTCGCCGCAGTGCTTGCGGGGTTCAACAATTTTCTCTCGATCGTCGACATCGCCGGCGGCGTGTTCATCAGCACACAGTATCTTTTGATCATCTCCGTCGGACGTCGGACGCTCGCGCTTGCGGCGCGCGAGAAAATCCTCCTCGACATCGTCGCACTCGTCTTCATCTGCGCCGCGGTTTACGAAATCTGGCATTTCGTAGTATAAAGAGAGGCATCGGCGGAGGTCCGCCGCTCGCGGGCGGCATTGCTCTCGTAGTTTAATGGATAGAATATCTCCCTCCGAAGGAGGTGGTCGTGGTTCGATTCCACGCGAGAGCACAACGACAAAAAACCAGCAGCCATATTCGCCTCCCTGGAGATGATAGTTCGGCAAATATGGCTGCTGGTTTTTTAGCTTGGGTTTCTGGAGAAGATTGTATCGTTCCAGTGTTAGGTTTTTATCATTTTTTAATTGCGCTATAATCTTCATATGGACAAATTGGCGGAACTAAAAAAGCTTGAGGCGGAGATGGTCGCGAACACGTCGCTGCCGCTTCGCGAATCAAACCTCGTTTTCGGTGAGGGGAATGTTGATTGCCAGGTGATGTTCATCGGCGAGGCGCCGGGCGTGAACGAAGACCGCTTGCGTCGGCCGTTCGTCGGCCGTGGAGGACAGCTCCTTGACGACATGATCCGCGGCCTCGGGTGGAAGCGCGAGGACGTGTATATCACGAACATCGTCAAGCGCAGGCCGCCGGAGAATCGCGATCCGCTGCCCGCGGAAATCGAGGCGTACAAGCCATACCTTACACGACAGATCGAGGTCATCGATCCCAAACTGATCGTGACGCTCGGCCGCTTTTCGATGAACTATTTTCTGCCGGAGGCAAAGATCACTCGTGATCACGGGCGGCCGCTCATGATAGATGGCCGCACGATATTTCCGGTCTATCATCCCGCGGCCGCGCTCCGCTCGACGCAGATGATGGAGGTTCTGCGCGGCGACTTCAAAAAGATCCCGAGCGTCTTGTCTGGCGAGTTTGGGGTGGCAGAACTTCCGCCGGCGTTCGGGGAGTCATCGTCGACACGCACATCAAAAAAGCCACACCCAGAAAAGCCTAAACAGGCAGGTCTTTTTTGAGGACATTTCCGCGACGGGAGTGCTATCATTAGGGTATGGATTTTTCGATTGTTTATCTTGCCCAGCGCTTTTTCTATCGTTTTTTAGATTTTTTTAATCATTGGTATATAGACGGCTCGCGCGCTTTTGGTCGCCGTTTTATGTCGACGCTCACGGCAGCGGACCAGTCGTTTGCGGTCGCCATCACCCTGCGGCATTTTTTTGAACCGCTCTATAAGGATTACAGCGCGATCGGAAGGATATTGGGGATATTTTTCCGGACGGTACGCGTCGTGATCGGCGGCATATGCTATCTTGTCCTCGCGCTTGCCTTTGCAGCGGTCTATCTTGTTTGGCTCGCCATCCCCGCGTTCATTATTTCCCTCATTCTTTTCCATGCCGCCAAACATTTCTAAATACGAATTTTATTTCGACGACCCGCGCCTGCGCATGACGATCGCGGGGAGGATGTTGGTGCGTGTCATAAGTTATATCTCTTATCTGGTCCTCTTTGTGGCGACGTTCATGTTCTTGTTATCGTATAATATCCGCGCGCTATTTTACCTTGGAGTGTTCCTCTTATTGGTAGTGGCCGATCTTTTTATTCATCGTAAAGAGGGTGATACGCCGATTTCGCAACTGCCGAAACAGGGAAGGGTGAATCTTGCAGAGGTGATGGACCACTCCGCGTTTAACGTGATCGAACGCGCGGTGGACCGCAGCGTTATCATGAAGAAAAGTTTTCTGCTTGAGCTCACGGACCGGCTCTTTGAAATGCCGCAGATCGAGGACGGCCTCCGCCGTTTGGATGTGAATCCGAAAGAGTTTAAGGCAAAGCTTGAAGCGCTTATGGCGGAAACCGCGCCAGCGTTAAAGGAGGCCGCTCCGATCCCGCCCGAGAATTATCCTGCGCTCGTAGAGGCGCTCGCGATGCGGGCGTTCGCTTCCGCGGTGAGCGCCGGCCACGAATTCATTGCTCCCGCCGACCTCTTCTCGGCGCTCCCGGCGATGGGCAACGAATCGCTCGACCGGCTCTTCTCGCTGTTCAACATCGAGGAAGGCGATCTTGAACGCGCGCTTATCTTCAGCGCGCTTGCCGGCGGCGGGGGATTCTTTGCACGGTTTCCGTCCGTGCTCGGCGGGTTCGCATCGGAGACGCACCACGTACGAGAGCATCGCATCATGAACCGGGCGTGGACGTCGCGCCCGACCCCGATGCTCGACAAGTACGGCATCGACTTCACCGATCTCGCCCGCGACCGCGAAGTGGGATTCCTCATCGGCCACGAAGTGGAATATGAACGGCTCGTGGAAACACTCGCGCGTCCGATCAATCCGAATGCCTTGTTGATCGGCGAGCCGGGAATCGGCAAAGAAACGATCATCCAACACTTGGCATTTTGCCTCACAAAGGATGATGTGCCGCAGGGGCTTTTCGACCGGCGTCTGGTGGGACTCCAGTTGCAGAGCCTCATCGCCGGCGCGCCGCCGGAAGAACTGGATGCGCGTATAAAGACGATTGTGGACGAGATCATAACGGCGGGGAACGTCATCCTCTACATTCCCGACATTCATAATCTTGTGCGCACGTCGGGGACGGCATACCTTTCGGCGGCGGACGCGCTCATGCCCATCATCATGGAAAACCGATTTCCGATCGTCGGCGGCTCATATCCGAAGGAGTTCAAACAGTTCGTGGAGCCGCGCAGCGATTTCGCCGGCATGTTCGAGGCGATCGTGGTGAATGAGATCTCGGAGGCCGACGCGGAGAAAGTGCTCACGTACGAAAGTTTTTTACTTGAACGGCAGTCGCGGATCGCGGTGAGCTTCGGCGCCATCAAGCGCGCGGTGGTCCTTGCAAAAAAATATCTAAGGAACAAATATCTGCCATCGAGCGCCGAAGAGCTTTTGAAAAGCGCGATCGTGGACGCCGAGCGACGCGGGGAAAAATCGGTGACTCCCGACCGCGTGACGGCCGTCGCGGAAGAAAAAGTGAATATCCCCATACACGAGGCGGAAGGTGACGAGGCGGAAAAATTGCTGCATATGGAAGCCCTCATTCACGACCGCATCGTCGGCCAGGACGAGGCGGTTAAGGCGGTGGCGCAGGCGTTGCGCGAATATCGGAGCGGACTTACGCGGAAGGGCGGCCCGATCGCAAGCTTCCTTTTTGTGGGGCCGACCGGCGTTGGAAAGACGGAGCTCGCAAAGATCCTGGCCGAGGTTCAGTTCGGCTCGCAAAAAATGATGGTGCGTTTTGACATGACGGAATACCAGGACAAGACCAGCTTCTTTCGTTTCATCGGTTCGCCAGACGGAACCGTGCGCGGCGCGCTCACCGACGCGGTGCTTGAGAAGCCCTACGGCCTTGTATTGTTGGACGAATTCGAGAAGGCCTACCCGGATATTTTGAATTTATTTCTGCAGGTATTGGATGACGGACGGCTTACCGACAACATGGGGCGCGTCGTGGATTTTACGAACACGATCATCATCGCCACGTCGAACGCACATTCGGACCTCATCAACGAGGCGCTTGCGAAGGGCGAGTCCATGACGGACATCGCGGAATATTTGAAGGCGCGCCTGGTGGACGTGTTGAAGCCGGAACTGCTTAATCGTTTTTCAAAGATCATCGTGTTCAAGAATTTAGAGATGAGCGAACTTCCTCAGATCGTGACTATCAATCTGAATGAACTGGTCGCCGCAGCGAAGTCTCAGGGCATCACGCTCTCGTTCAGCCCCGAGGCGATCACGCGCATTGCCAAGCTTGGCTACGACCCGGCGTTCGGCGCGCGGCCGCTCCGACGCGTGATCGACGAATACATCCGCGCGCCGCTCTCCGAAGCTCTGCTCGCGAAGAAGATCGCGAAGGGCGACCGTGTTACCTGTGCTGTCAAAGACGATGAGTTCGATTTTATAAACGCATAAAAAGGGATGCCTAACGTTCCATGCGCATAAAAGTAAACATCAATATCAAAGTCGGGCGGCTCGTGAAATATTTCGTGATATCGGACTTTTTCCTCCTCGCGGGATGGGGACTCATTGATCCGGTGTTCTCGGTCTTTATTATCCAGCGGGTTGTCGGCGGGACGCTTCTCACCGTCGGCATCGCAGCCGCGATCTATTGGATCTTAAGGTCCGTACTGCAGATCCCGATCGCGAAATATCTCGACAGCATTCCCGGAGAACACGACGACTTCATGGCGCTCGTGGGCGGTTTACTTCTCGTCGGTATTTCCGCCATTGCGATGTGTTGGGTCACCACGGTGTGGGAACTCTATGCGATCCACGCCGTTCAGGCCGTAGCCTTCGCGTTTTACTATGCGTCGTGGCCGACGATTTTTTCCCGCCATCTTGATAAGGAAAGCATCGCGCTCGACTGGTCGCTTGACTCGTCGGTCAGCGGCATCGGTGCGGGCGTTACCGGGTTCCTCGGCGGCGTCATCGCGGGAACCCTGGGATACGACGTGGTCTTTGTGGGCGCAGGCATCATGGCGTTCATTGCCGCGTTCGTCCTGCTGGCGGTTCCGGATCTGATTTTGCCGAAGCCGACCACGACCGCGCGCGCCGCCGTCGTTGCCGCCGAGGTGGCAACAGAACGCAAGCCGGGGGATACGGTGGCGTAGGCTGTGGGGTGGTAAGATTTAAATATGGCTGAAATCTCGAATCAATCCATTGCGGAGGTGCTACGCCAGATCGGTGAATATTTAGCGATGCAGCATGTGCAATTTAAGCCGCGCGCGTTCGAGAAGGCTGCGGAGACGATTGGCACATTGGAAGAAGAGGTTTCAGAAACGTATAAGCGCGATGGCATAAAGGGACTCAAAGAAATCCCCGGAGTGGGCCAGTCAATCGCGTCTATTATAGAGGAGCTGATAAAGACCGGGCGTAGTACGGAATATGAGAAGTTGAAGAAGGCGACGCCGGTACGCCTTGACGAGCTTGCGCGCGTGGAAGGGCTCGGGCCGAAATCCATTCAAAAATTATATAAAGAGCTTGGGGTAAAGAATCTAAAAGATTTGGAAGCTGCGGCGAAAAAAGGGAAGATCGGCACGCTCGAGGGATTTGGGAAAAAGAGCGAGGAAAAAATTTTGAAGGGCATCGAGTTTGCACGCGGCTCCGGCCTCCGGTTCATCACCGGCTTAATGATGCCACAGATCCGCGAGATCGAAACGCGGCTCTCGAGCGTCGCCGGGGTGGAGAAGGTGATTGTTGCGGGGTCTGCGCGCCGGCGCAAGGAGACGATCGGGGACATCGATATTCTCGCCGTCTCGTCAAAGCCGAAGATTGTGATGGATCATTTCGTTTCGAAGATGCCCGGCATCATGACGGTCATCGCGCACGGCGACACGAAATCGTCCATCAAGATAAAGCCGGGGATCAATATCGATCTGCGCGTGGTGCCGAAGGAATCCTATGGCGCTGCGCTCAATTACTTCACCGGTTCAAAGGAACATAATGTCGTCGTTCGTCAGCGCGCGATCAAGAGAGGTTTGACGCTGAACGAATACGGCCTGTTTAAAGTTAATAAAAAAGGCGAAAAGACCGAAACGCGCATCGCGGGCAAAACCGAGGAGGAAATATATAAGGCGCTCGGCCTCTCTTACGTGGAGCCCGAAATCCGCGAAAACACGGGTGAGATCGAAGCGGCGGCGCGGGCCTTCGAAGGCAAAACTCCCGGCTTGCCAAAACTGATCGGCTACGACGACCTGCAGGGCGATCTCCAGGTACAGACCGATTGGACCGACGGCGCGGATTCCATCGAGGTCATGGCCCGCGCCGCGCTCGCGCGCGGATTGAACTATATCGTGATCACCGACCACACCAAGCGTCTTGCGATGACGCACGGCCTTGATGAAAAGCGCATCCGCGCGCAATGGAGAGAGATCGATGCGGTAAATAAAAAACTTGGCGGGAAAATAAAAATATTGAAAGGCACCGAATGCGACATTCTGAAGGATGGCACGCTCGATCTCGATGACGAGACACTTTCAAAGCTCGATGTCGTTGGGGTATCGGTGCACTCTTATTTTAATCTCACGCGTGCGGAACAGACCGAGCGGGTGAAGCGCGCGATCAGCAATCCGAACGTGGACATCTTTTTCCATCCGACGGGGCGCATCATCAACCGACGCCCCCCGTACGATATCGACATTGATGAGATCATCGTGGCAGCAAAGCATACCGGCACGATCCTGGAGATCGACGCCCTCCCCGAACGTAGCGATCTCAAGGACGAATATATTCGTAAGTGTGTGGAGGCCGGCGTAAGGATGTCCATCGATTCCGACGCCCACGCCGCGGCGCACTTCGCTTTTCTTGAGTGCGGCATTGCCCAGGCGCGCCGCGGCTGGGCAGAAAAGCAGGACATCATTAACGCGTGGCCATTGGAAAAGATGCTGAAGTGTCTGAAGAAATAATAGACCTTCTAAAAAATTAAATTTTGATAAAAGTCTTCCGGAATGCTACAATCCCTCCATGCCGTCCATCCGCGAGATCGACGAATCAAAGCGTATCCCGACAAAGAAACAGGTCGTGGCGGGCTTCGTGGTCTACCGCAAGACGACGGATGGGATAAAATTTTTGCTTTTATACCGGCGCGGCAATTATTGGAATTTCCCCAAAGGGCATTTCAAACCGGGCGAGCGTACCATCGATGTGGCACTTCGCGAACTGGAGGAAGAGACGGGCATAAAAAAGAGCGAACTGCGGATGCTTCCGAACTTCCGCGCATACGAGCGGTTCTATTTTAAAATTGGCAATCAGGGGATCTATGACACCGTTATCCTGTTTCTTGCGGAGACGCACAAAGCGGACATCCGCATCGAGCCCCGCGAACACAGCGGTTACGGGTGGTTTCTGTATCACGACGCGCTCAATGTGATCGGCAAAAAATATGGCGATACTCGGAAAGTATTGAAGCAGGCGAGCGATTACCTAAAGCCGCATAAACGCCCGGTGCCAAAGACCGGAACGGCTACGCCGCATTCAGTTCAAAAGGAAACTAGCGCAAAATAATTAAAAAGTTATTAAATAGTTTTTGACATCCTGCGGTAGAAGATTATTATTATAAGCGAAGCAGGAGTGAGTCCGTATTGACACAGGCCTCATGTTCCCTACTTGGCATAAAAATAGCCATCGAAATGGCTATTTTTATTTGTCCGGCAGTTTTTAAGATAGTTTTAATCGTCTTTGCGTTATGGTCGTCATGCCCGTGAACCTGGGCCTGTCGTCCATATGGTAGGATCCTGCTTTGCCAAGTAGGGGAAAGGGGTCCGAGTCCCCTCAGGTCCACAGGCATAAAACAAAATCTCCCGACTTGGGAGATTTTGTTTTATTTTGCCTTCGTAGCAGCAACTACTTTTTTAAATACTTCCGGTTCGTGTTCCGCCAAATCTGCAAGAATCTTTCGATCGATCTTGATGCCCGCTTTTTTGAGCGCTGCGATGAACTTGCTGTAGTTCATTCCCTCAGGACGGATCGCGGCGTTGATCTTGACGGTCCAGAGCTGGCGAAAGGTGCGCTTCTTTTCTTTTCGTCCCCGAAATGCGTGCACCCACGCGTGGAGCAACGCTTCCTTGGCTGCGCGTTCTTTTGTGCTACGTCCCCACTTGAAACCCTTGGTGTACTTAAGGGTCTTTTCGCGGTGCTTATGGGCGTTTACTCCTCGTTTTACGCGTGGCATGATGGTATGTAGTCAAGAATTATTTAATAGGCTTTTAACGTTTTGAGAGATATATTGAGCCCGCGGCTCTTACCCGCATCGCGGTTCATCTTGCTCGTTTTGCGGGTGCGAAAATGGCCCACCCCCATCCGGCGGCGAACGATCTTCCCGTTCTTTGTGATCTTTATTCTCTTGGAGAAACTCTTGGAAGGCATTTCTTTAAAATGAGCCGGGTGGCTCAATGACAGTAAGCTTACTATATCTCATGAGGGATGGCAATACCTGGCTTATCTCTCCGAGTGGTCAACGATATTTTTATTTATCATTCCGACTGCTTGCGATAAGCGCTTCCATTTTGCTTTTAGTTCCATATATTTTTCGCCGGTAATATTCGTCTCATCTTTGATAAGGCACAATTTCTTATAGATCGGATTCAACGCCGCCTTGGCAGGTTCTCGTATTGGATGATTAGGGGCTTCCGCTGGCGTAAGATCGGTAATAGCAATGAGCGCCGCCAGGTCATGAGCTTGCTCAAAGTTTTGAAACATACCCTCAAGCTCTTCGACTTCAGGCCCGCACTCCCGCCGCTTCTCCGGTGGAATCTCCTCCGTGGTATAGCGAGGCATCCACTCATCAATTATTTCCTGTTGCTCTTGGCTAAATTCTTCGCTGCGCTTTTCGGGATTCTCATTCATATTTTTATTTCTTTGCGATCTGCACCGCCGGGCCGTTGCCCAAGAATTTCGGCTCACTGAGCTTTTTATACTCCACGGGCAGGAGCGTTAAAAACTCTTTAAGCTTTTCCATCGCCCAATCCTTGTTGCGTTTCTCGCGGCCGCGGAGGCGCATGTTCACTTCCACGGGGTGGCCCTGGGCGAAGAACTTTTCCACCTGCTTTACTTTAACCATGAGGTCATTGTGCGCCGCCTTGGCGCTGATCTGCACGGACTTCATCGCCGCGGTCTTCTGGGCAGCGCGCTCTTTTTTGATCCGCTTTTCCTCTTCGTAGCGGAACTTGTCGTAGCTCATCAGCCGCACGACGGGCGGCTTTGCCGAGCCGGAGATCTCTATGAGGTCGACGCCGTCATCCGGCCGGGCGAGCTTGAGCGCCTCCTCGCGCGACATGACGCCAAGATTCTCTCCGGCAACGCCGATGACGCGGAGCTCGGGCGCGGTTATCTGGTTGTTGATGCGAGGCTTGATTATGCGTCTATTATACCAGCTGTGGTAGAATAATCAAAACCGCACACGATCATGGACGAAACCCCGACAACCCACCCAGGCGTTCCTGAAGAGGTCTATCACACCATGGGAAAGAAGACCTTCTGGATTTTCTTTCTCCAGCGCGTTCATGCGGCATTCATTTTGCTTTTACTCACGATCGTCCTTTTTGTGCTCAGCCAGCAGGCATTCCTTGCGAAGACCCAATTCGGTGACCTTACTGGTTATACGATAGAAGCCGCATGGATCGGGCTCGCGCTGTTCGTCGCCATTCTCTTGATCACGATCCTCATCGCGTGGCTCGTCTATTCGACCTACAAATTTTGCCTCGGCGACGATTCGTTAAAAATAAAGCGTGGCATCTTGAATAAAGAAGAAGTGGCGATCCCATACCGGCAGATCCAGGACGTGGACATCAAGCGCGACCTTTCATTTCAGCTCATCGGTCTCAGCCGCATCGTCATCCTGACCGCCGGGCATGAGGAAGACGAGAAGCCCGAGGACGACGATACGGAAGGCATCCTTCCCGCGCTCGATAAGGACCTGGCGGAATGGATGCAAGCGGAGCTGCTCAAGCGTGCCAACATTCAAAAGGTGACTGAAGAAAAATAATAACCGAGAAATAAAAATACCCGTTACTGTTAAGCGAGTGGGCGTTCCTACGCCGGAGCGAAACAGTGACGGGTATTTTTATTTATTTTGCGCAGCAGTTGCACTTCACCATCTTGACACAGCCGACGAGGATCAAAAGGATCGGCCACGTGATGCCGACGAATCCCATCGTCAAAACGCCTACCGCTCCCAAAAGGAAGTCGAGACCGATGAGGATGATGAGCGCCGGCACTGACTTATGATGCGGGCACTTGCACACGTTGCCCTGACCATGCATTTCTTCCATGATAAATAATTATAATTTCATTCATTCCACTTACTCGACCTTTCACCGCGTTTATTATTGCCTTTTAATTATAGCATTCGCGTGCTATAATATCCGGAGCCTTATCGAAGGCTCGAATGATTGGGAGCGCACTGGCTTCGATAAAGATAATCCATGGGTTTGCGAGCCGTTGGCAACGCCGTAACCGTTGCACAACCTATAACTGCCAACTCCAAAGTTGCAGCTCCGTCCTTCGCTTTCGCGTAAGACGGGATCGGCCAGCCCGGGTCTCTTGGGCTGATACCGGTCTTATATAAGGAGACTAGCGTCAGGTTGACGATCATACGCTTGGCGCGAAAATATGATCACTTCGCTTAGCATCGCTAAACTACGCTCGTAGACGGCCCATCGGCATTATCTTTACACGGCGGTTCGATTCCGCCCGCTTCCACATCCCGTGATTTTGAAGTAGTAAAATGCTCGAAAACCCTTAAAGGAAGGGCTAAAGGAGCGGTTCTAAATCCTGTTTCAAGGTCGTAGGGAAGCACATCCTCAAAAACCAGCTTCAAAACGAGTTGCTTCTCGATCAAATCCCCATTTTTCCAACGATAATATGGGTCTTTTAGATAATCGAACACTCTCCGGAGAGCGGTTCTAAAATCAATTTTTGATCTATTGGCTGGGTCTGTTTTTGCGTGAAGATCTCTTTCTGTTTTCGCCAGCTCATCAATCTGCTTTTCATACTCCACTTTAACCCGCTCGCTTGCCGCTCGCGTTGCCATGCCTACTAGCTTGTGAATTTCGCTTTGGACGCGGGCTAACTCTTTCACGTTTTCGGCATTGTTTTCGGTAAAGTTTGCCATTCGTTTTTCCCATAGATCAAAGAAAATCGCTTCGCTCAGCTTTAGAACAAACGGCTTAGGTTCTATTCCTCGGAGGAGAGTTTCAAACTGTCCCTCTATAACCTCTCTCGCCACACTCTTTTTTCGTAGTTCGCACGCTAAATTATTGCAACGGTAATACGCCTTTTTATAGCCGGGCTTTTTCTTTTTGGTTGTATAGGAAGCGGTAAAAGGTCGTCCACATTGGCCGCAGACAATTACTGTATGACGCAAGGGAAAATCTTCGCGCATATCTTTCCGTGTTCGAACTGGCGCATTGCTATCCAGCTTATTTCTTATTTTTTCATACGTTATCAAATCAATAAGCGGCTTGTGATGACCCATTCTTTGAGAAACTTCCCATGGGGCATATCCTACAAAGCCAGCATACATAAAAACTCGCGCGAATAATCTGTTGGCAAGTTGAAAGTGAATTTTCTTTTTACCGCCATAATTTCTTTCTTCAAGATATCTTTGCACATCCCCTTGAGTCCAAAACTGATCCGTTGCGAAACCCTCTAACGCCGTTCTTATAATTTCTGCTTCCGGTTCGTATGGGGTCAGGAGTTTACCATGGCCAGACGTCTTAATCTGTCTATAACCGGGAATTGGATAAAAGGGCCAGTAACCCAATTCTAGGCGAGCTTTTTGTTTTTGGATAACCTGCCGCCTGTTTTGTTCTCGCTCAAGCTGGCCTTGCGCTGCGAAGATCGTTTCAACGAACTCTCCCTCCGGACTATCGTCGAAATTAAAGTTTGGGCATTCGGGTGTCATTCCGCGAACCTTAAAACTTTGACGCAGTTTCAAGTGGAAAACGGTATCGCGGGCGAACCTTTTTAAGTCATCGAAGACGGTAACATAGTTCTTGTGCGGATGAGCATCAACATATTCCAACAGCTCTTTCATTTTCGGCCGGCGCATGAAATCGCCTCCGCCCGTAAAGCTGTCCTTAAAAACCTTTTCCACCTCGTAACCTTTTTGCTCGCAGTAAAGCCGGCATCGTTGCTCTTGGCTATCAAGGCCATGCCCTTCCGTTTTTTGCCGCTCAGAGGAAACGCGGCAGTAAATCAATGCTTTTTTAGTGGTGCTACTCATGGTCATTAAGGCATCCCCATCCCCATGGTTTTTGGGATCAGAAATGATCTTGTTTTAGCACGCCGGCTCCCGTCGAAAATCGGCATATATCCGCATAGGCGAATTACGATCTTCGCGGCGGTCGCCGGGAATAGGAATGGCACTAGCCCGTGGATTATACTGGCCACGCCCGCATACCGTCATAAAAAAAGCGGATGGCGCGCTTGCCGCAATTCCGTACAGCGAGGCTCACAAGAATTTTCTCGTGGAAGCGGCGGGGGAGTTAAATGCCGCCGCCGCACTCCTGCCGG
>DATKHM010000048.1:0-25750 GCA_035510235.1 Minisyncoccota bacterium
TCGCCTGCAAGCTTGTGATGGGATAATTTTCTGCAAGCCATGCGAAGGTCGGCGGCTTCCCGACGAAGACGGGGTTTGTCTGATCGTTCTTTCCGATGCCCCATCCGTCGAGCACCACCAACACCGCAGTTTTCTTTGCCATGGTCTTATTTTAGAGGAAAGCGGGGGATTGGCATAGCGGCACGCGAATTCTTCTGCTTCCATAGTTTCTTTAAGAAGTCTCAATTTCTCGGAATTAAGGTTCGAGTGCAAGCACCCGCAGACGCAGATGGATATTTATCTTTTGAATAAGGGGAAAGACGGCTATGCCATATTCTTCTTACAAATCAAACATTATGGAATGGATAAGTGGGCTATCGGATCGGCGGAAAAACTTGTTGATTTCTTAAAAGAAAAAGCTTATTTCGCACCGAATAACATGCAACTTATAATACCGCTCGAGAATATTCCAGGCAGGGAGTCTTTTCTTGTTTCACCATCTGCAGACGATGAAAAGGGGAGGCTAGTTTATTCGAAACCTTTCACCCCGATGGAATAAAAATAAAGCCCCCCAGATTTCTGGGGGGCAAACAGATTGTTGATGAAAAAGCTAGAACAAAAAGAGCAACTTATCGAGATACTCTCTGAACGAAGGTTTTTCTTTGCCCCATCGTGCGATGCGCAGAAGAATATTTTCTCCGCCGAGCGTGTCGAGAAAGGGGTCAAGATTTGTGGAGCAATCAAGGATGCAAGCAAATCCACGACTTTTAGCATCAACGTAGTCCTCAAGCCCGTAATCTATGGCGTCAGCAAAATCAATCCACTCCTCCTTTTCTGGATTGCTGATACGCAGATTAACCATTTTTGCCGTAGAGCCAAATTGCTTAATGGCCTCGTTAATCGGGATCATTTGCCCAACTTCTTGGCCAACTTTTTGGCATCTTGCACGGCGTAAACCTTTGTCGATGTTCATCTCGAATATCGGCATTGGATGATCGTGGCGTTCCATAAATCTTTGGAGCTCTTCGATACCCCCAAGCGTAGGTTTGTATTCCATATGTCCTCTCAAAGCGCAGATGCGCGAACTGGATACATAATAACATATTATATGCTATATTGTCAAGTCCTCTCTAGATCTTGGTAAAACGGGCTTAATTTACGCATTAGCTCCCAGCGTGATTCGAAATCCGTCCAGAGTGGTGCACCAAGTCTTGACCAAAACCCCCATTTTGCGCTATCATAAAAGCAATTAAAAAGTCATTAATTATGAAACTTTCGGGAACTAATTATTATCATGGAAATAACCAACATAGCGCTTATCGCGGTGGTGTTTTTGGCGGTGGGAGGGGCAATCGGATATCTTACACGCAGATACTCGGGGGCGAATAAACTCGCCGAAGCGGAGACAAAAGCAAAAGAGATTGTTCTTGAGGCCAAAGAAAAAGCCGCCTCGCTTTTGGTGGAATTGAAGGACGAAGAGAAGGATCGTCGTAAGGAGATTGATGCGCTCGAAGCCCGGGTGTTGCATCGCGAGGAAACGCTCGACAAGAAATTGACCGACCTCTCCGCCGAGGAAACAAAGCTTCGCGCCCGCGAGGACAAGGCGAAAACGAAAGAAGACGAGGTTTCCAAGAAAGAAAGCGAAATCGAATTGCGTCTAGAAAAGATTGGCGGACTTTCCGTCGTTGAGGCAAAGGAAGAGATCCTCCGGCGCGCAAAAGAGGACCGTTCGCAGGACCTTGCGCAATCGATACAAAAAATAGACCGGGAGAACCGCGAAGAGGTGGAAAAACGAGCGGCGGACATTATTACGGTCGCGCTCCAGCGCTATGCGCGCTCTCACGTGGCGGAGATGACGACCACGATATTCCATTTGGAAGATGAGGAATTGAAGGGAAAGATCATCGGCCGCGAAGGGCGCAACATCCGTGCGCTCGAGCGCGCCACCGGCGTGGAGTTTATTATAGACGAGGCTCCGGACGCGATCATCATTTCATCGTTCGATCCGTTCCGCCGCGAGGTGGCGCGCCTTGCGCTCGAGAAGCTGGTAAAAGACGGCCGCATCCAGCCTGCAAAGATCGAGGAGAAGGTTGAGGAGGCAAAGACCGACCTTGCGAAACGCACCCAGGAGATCGGCGAGTCCGCCGCGCAGGATCTCGGTGTCTTCGATCTCCCAAAGGAACTCTTACAAATGATCGGGCGTCTGCATTTCCGCACGAGTTACGGCCAGAACGTGCTGGTACACTCCGTGGAGATGGCATACATCGCCGAGATGATGGCACGCGAGCTTGGCTTGAACTCCGAAGTGGCAAAGAAAGGCGCACTGCTCCATGACATCGGCAAAGCGATCGATCACGAGGTGGAAGGAACGCATGTCGAGCTTGGTATGAAGTTGCTTCGCAAATATAATATCGACGAGCGCGTCGTCGAGGCGATGCAATCGCACCACGACGATTATCCGTATGCTCGCCCGGAGGCGTATGTCGTCACGGCCGCCGACGTGCTGTCCGCGGCTCGCCCGGGCGCCCGCCGCGGGACACTCGAGAACTATGTAAAGCGCCTCGCTGACTTGGAAAAGATCGCGGGAGAATTTGCCGGGGTAAAGAGTGCGTATGCGATCGCCGCCGGCCGCGAACTTCGCGTCTTCGTGATCCCGGAGAAGGTGGATGATTTCCGCGCGCTTGAGCTTGCGCGGGAGATTGCCAACAAGATACAAACCGAGTTAAAATATCCTGGTGAGATTAAAGTAAACGTGATCCGCGAGATGCGCGCCGTGGAATATGCCCGATAGCGGCCACCCGCGACCCAAAAAAGTCCTAGTGTGATACAATAAACCCCATACATGATTACCGATACCATTTTTAATCATCCCGTCACCGCCTCTGTCATCGCAGCGCTTTTGCTCTTGGGCGTCATCGCCAAGCTGATGAAGTTTTCCTTTGAGCGCATCGCCAAGTGGTATCTCTACGTATCCGTTTTTTCCATCATCATTGTGATGAATTCCATATTCTTCCCTTTTATCGGCGGGAAGGATTTTTTCTTTAGATTTGTGACCGAGCTTTCGCTCGCGTGCATGGTGCTCTGGTGGGCATTTGAAGCAAAGAAGGGCGATGCAAAGAAGCGCATCGCCGCGTTGTTCCATAAGCCGCTCGTTCTCACCGTCACCGTGTTCGCGGCAGTTTTCGAGCTGGCATGTCTTTTTGCCTACGATATGCACGCGGCGTTCTGGTCAAACTACGAGCGTGGCGAAGGTGGCTTCCAGATGCTGCATTATTATCTTTTCTTCCTGCTTCTCGTCCTTATCTTTACCGACGAGAAGGACTGGAAAAATCTTTTTCGGTTTTCGCTCGCAGCTGCGGGGCTTATGATCCTTTACGGCATCGCCGGAAATTATTCAGTTGCAGGATTTATCGGTCCCTACGCGGGAACGACCGTTCCAACCGGCTGGTGGCACGAGCTTGTTGATGGCCGCTTCCAGGGATCCCTCGGCAATTCGGCGTATGTAGATGCGTACCTTATCTTCTCGATGTTCTTTGCCGCGTATCTTTGGCTCTCGAGCATCCGCGAGAAGACGATCACAAAGCTGAAGGCGTGGGGATACGGCGTCCTCATCGCGATACTCTTCATATTTTTTGTCCTTGGCCAGACGCGCGGCGCATTGTTGGGACTCGGCGCCGGAATTCTTGCAACGGTTCTTTATCTGGTGTTTTCCAATAAAGGTCCTGTGCGCAAATGGGGGAGCATCGTGCTCATTATTTTTGTCCTTCTCGGTGTCGGTCTCTACGCAGTACGCAACCAGCCGTTCATCAAGAACGCGCCGGAGGGGCGCTTGTTGCAGATCAGTCTTTCTGATCCGACCGCGCAAACCCGCCTTTGGGTATGGGATGAGGCATGGAAAGGATTTTTGGAGCGGCCGGTGCTTGGCTGGGGTCCGGAGAACTTCACTACGGTGTTCGATAAGTTCTTCAATCCCAAGTTTTACGTTCCCAATCAAAATACTGAAACGTGGTTCGATCGCGCACACAGTGTGTTCTTTGATTATCTTTCGGAGACCGGCATTGTCGGACTGCTCAGCTACCTTGGAATATTCTTTGTCTTCTATTGGGAATTCGCCAAGAGCGCGCATAAGAACGCTGCCTCCAAACTGCAGAAGGCATTGATCTTTGCCGTTCCCATCGCCTACCTTGGGCAGGGCGTCGCCATCTTCGACGTGTTCCCGATGTATATAAGCATATTCGGATTCCTTGCATTCGCCGCATACTATTTTTCGGTCCATAAAAAAGCGCACGCGTAATCATCACATCCATGGAAGATCGAACATATCAAAGAGTGATAGCTATCATCATTGTCGCCGCCATCTTCGGCATCGCCGTGTACGGTTCGTATATGCCGATGCGGAAGGCGCAGATGTTCATTGCCACACTGCAGGGACTTCAAACACAACAGGGACAGGCGACATCGCTGCAGGACTTAGAGAACAAACTTTCGGTACCGCTCAATTATCCTTCGCCGATCGGGCAGGAGGAGTTGGTGCGCAATATGGCGAACAGTGTGCTCTCGTTCGTCCAGCAGGGCGGCAACGCAACTTCCACCGCGGCACTCATCGGTTATCTTAACAGCTATTACGATCCGATCCTCGATCAGGGCAAGGGCATGAGCTTCGGACAGGACCTTTACCTCGAGGGAGCCGTCAACGAAGTGGCGTTCGCCTCGACCGGCGACCCGACCTATCTTGTTGCTGCGCAGAAATGGTACTCGGAAGGAGTTCAACTCGGTCCCAATCGCCCGCAGTCGCTCTATGGATTGTTTGACGTCTATCGCGCCGAGGGCGACAGCACCGACACCATCGCGATCGGCACGACCATCCTGCGCAACTGGCCGACCGACACACAGATCCAGCAGGCGATGGCGCCGTATTTGGGGGCTTCCAGCACGATTGTATCTTCGACGACCGCGACGGGTTCTGCGCCCGTCGGAGAGTAGTTTTTTCTGAAAAAGTTTTAATCGGATTATGGAGGTTTTATTTTTTCGTTGGTATTGATAAATATATGTTCATGTATTTTAGCGAAGGAATGTGGTAAAATTTCCCAATATGGTCAGAAAAGCTCAAAACAGGGCGATCATCACCGGCATCACCGGACAGGACGGCAGTTATCTGGCAGAGCTTCTTTTAAGGAAGGGATATGACGTCCATGGCGTCGTCCGTCGTGCGTCGACGTTCAATACGAGCAGGATCGATGAGATATACAAAGACCCCCATGTGAACGGGTCATCTTTGCATCTTCATTATGGCGACCTTGCCGATGCCAATACGATCAGAAAGCTGATCTACGACATCAAGCCGGCGGAGATATATAACATTGGGGCGCAGTCGCACGTTCGGGTCTCGTTCGACATCCCGGAATACACCGCTAACGTGACCGGACTCGGAGCCCTGCGCCTTCTCGAGGCGATCAAGGATTATCAGCACGACACCGCCAGAAAGGTGAAGTTTTATCAGGCGTCGAGTTCGGAGATGTTCGGTGCGGCACCGGCACCGCAAAATGAGAAGACACCGTTCCATCCCCGGAGTCCATACGGGGTCGCGAAGGTTTTCGCTTTTGATACGGTCCGCAACTACCGCGAAGCATATGGGCTCTTTGCGGTAAATGGGATATTGTTCAATCACGAATCGGAGCGTCGCGGTGAGACATTCGTCACGCGGAAGATCACGCGTGGCGTGGCGCGGATCCTCGCGGGCCTGGATAAAAAAATATATCTTGGCAATCTCAATGCGCGGCGCGATTGGGGATACGCTCCGGAATATGTGGAGGCGATGTACCGCATGCTGCAGCAGGCAAAGCCGGACGATTACGTGATCGGTACGGGGAAATCGCATTCGGTGAAGGAATTCGTCGAGGCTGCATTCAGGAGTGTGGGTATCGCAAATTGGAAGAAATACGTGGACATCGATCCACACTATTATCGTCCTTCGGAGGTGGAAGATCTTCGTGCGGACGCCTCAAGGGCAAAAAAAGCGTTGAAGTGGCAGCCGAAGGTGAGTTTTGAATCGCTTGTAAAGCGCATGATAAAGCACGATCTTGAAGTGTATGGGTTGGACGACTATGCAAAGAAGATAAAAATATAATGGACCTCGCCCAGAAGAAAATTTTAGTGACCGGCGGTAACGGCTTCCTTGGTGCACGCGTCGTCGCGGCACTCCTCGCCCATGGCGTCCCGCGAGAAAATATCTTTACGCCGCGAAGCACAGAGCTTGATCTTCTCAAAAAAGAAGATTGTGAGAAAGCGGTCGCCGGGCAGAATGTCGTGATCCATCTCGCCGCGGTCGTGGGCGGCATCGGCGCGAACCGTGAGCACCCCGGAAAATTCTTTTATGAGAATTTAATGATGGGCGTGCAACTTATGGAAGCCGCACGCCTTGCCAGCGTAGACAAATTCGTCGCAATCGGAACGGTGTGTGCCTATCCAAAGTTCACGCCGGTGCCTTTCAAAGAGGACGACATCTGGAACGGATATCCGGAAGAGACAAATGCGCCCTACGGATTGGCTAAAAAAATGTTGCTGGTCCAGTCTCAGGCATACCGGCAGGAGTATGGATTCAACTCCATTTATCTTTTGCCGGTCAATCTCTATGGCCCTGGTGATAATTTCAATCAGGAATCATCGCATGTGATCCCTGCGCTCATTAAAAAGGTATATGATGCAAAAAATGCCGCCGCGCCGTTCATTGAAGCGTGGGGCACGGGCAGTGCGAGCCGCGAATTTTTGTATGTTGACGATGCCGCGGAGGGCATTGTGCTTGCGACTGAAAAATATGACAAGCCGGCACCGGTGAACCTTGGGTCGGGAATGGAAATATCCATAAAAGACCTTACAGAAACCATTTGTCGACTGATGAATTATAATGGAGAAATTCGCTGGGATGTGGCGAAGCCCGATGGCCAGCCGCGTCGCTCGCTTGACGTTTCACGCGCAAAAAATGAGTTTGGATTTAAAGCGAAGACGGATTTCGAAACGGGGCTGCGGGCGACGATCGAGTGGTATGCTGTAAATAACATTATATAAGCTTGAGGTATGAAAGATACTATCAAGGCGATCTATCGTACGTTACGTTCTCTCTTAGCGATCGTTTCGTCCCCGATCTCCTTCTTTCGAACGATCATTTCCTTTCCTGTTTCATTTTTAGATCAAAAGAAAAATAAGAGTTTTGCCACATCGATACGGTTTCTCTATCCGATTCTATCCGATCAAGTAGGGACAACCCCACTGGATCCTACCTATTTTCATCAGGATGCATGGTGCGCATCCAAGATCTTTAAAAACAAGCCCGAACATCATTATGATGTGGCTTCCAATGCCGATATGATAGGGATAATTTCCCAATTCACTCCCGTGACGATGATCGATATCCGCCCGCTCCCGGTATCACTGGAGGGCCTTACATTTAAAAGCGGGGATGTCCTGCATATGCCGTTTGCAGATGATTCCTTGGGATCCCTCAGCTCAATATGCGTCATAGAGCATATCGGGTTAGGAAGATACGGTGATTCCATTGATCCATTTGGTTCGGAAAAAGCCGCGGAGGAGCTCGCGCGGGTTTTAAAAAAAGACGGGGATCTCTATGTTTCCGTTCCCGTGGACGAAGAAAATCGGGTATATTTCAACGCCCATAGGGCGTTCACAAGAGAAAAGGTTCTCAGTATGTTCCCCTCCCTCATATTGAAGGAAGAACAATATCTTTATGGCACAACGCTATACGATACGTATGATTCTTCCAAAAAATTTGGCACGGGGATGTTCTATTTTAAGAAAGGGTAGTGTATGAATAAAAAGAAAGTCATCATTCTCCAGCATAACGGCGGACAGTTGGCCAACCAACTTTGGAATTTTGCGAGTGTTTATGCTTACTGTCTTGAAAAAGGATATGAATGCCGAAATTATTCATTCTTTGAATACGGTTATTATTTTGAGAATATAACACCGGATAATTTTTTTATTGACGTTTTATTTTTTAAAACCTTTCCGATAGTGAAGAGCATTTTTTCTTTTAAAGTGGCGCGAAAGATAGAGAGGATCATGTATGGCCTATATGTGAAACTGATAACAGCGCTCCATGGGGGGGCTGTGATATATTACAGCGATGATTCCGAGCGTCCTTATTATTTGCCCCCTACGCGGGCATCGGAAGAAGATCTGAAGATGGTAGAAACAAATGCTGGTGCCACCACAATTTATTTTTATGGTTGGCTTTTCAGAAATCCTGCCGGATTGGAAAAGTATCGTGAGGGCATTGTGGAATATTTTAAACCAAGGGAACGATACCTATCGGACGCACGACAACAAATGAAAAAGCTTAGGAATATGTATGATAGGGTTATTGGCGTGCATATACGGAAGGGGGATTATCAGCATTGGAACGGCGGGGCATTTTTTATCGGGGAGAATAGGTTCAGGAAAATAATCGACGAATATATTTTGAGATTTTCAATTATCCCCGAAAAAACAGCCTTTTTATTTTTTTCCGACGGGACCATCGATGTATCTGAATTTAATGGGTTGCATGTATTCTTGTCGAACAACCATTATGATATTGGAGATCTCTATGAGTTGTCTCTCTGTGACCTCATCATTGGGACGGACAGTACGTTCGGCGCGTTCGCTTCCTGGTATGGGGATATTCCTTTCATTCTTGCCACAAACAGTGAAATAGCATGGGATTATTATAACGATAAGAAAACCTATTTTGAGAACAAGTTCTCAAAGATGGTACATTATTAATTAATGAAGCAGTTTGACACTCCGATCCTTCTCGTCATATTCAACCGGCCCGAGACCGAGCAGGTTGTTTTTAATGAGATCAGGAAACTGAGGCCCAAACATCTTTTTGTCGTCGCCGACGGGCCACGTGCAGGAATGGAGGGTGAAAAGGAACGATGCGCTGCGGCGAGAGCAATCATCGACCAGGTCGATTGGGAATGCGAGGTCCATAAAAACTTTTCCGACATCAATACGGGATGCGGGAAGAGTCCCGCATCCGGCATAACGTGGTTTTTTCAGAATGTCGAAGAGGGGATTATATTGGAGGACGACTGCGTTCCCGATCAAAGTTTTTTCTATTATGCCAAAGAACTTCTCGAAAAGTATAGGTATAATGAGCATATCATGATGATATCCGGCGATAATTTTCAGAATGGCATACAGCGAGGAGATGGGGATTATTATTTTTCAAAGATCCCCCACACATGGGGATGGGCAACCTGGCGGCGGGCATGGAAAGAATTTGACTTCGATATGAAGGACTTTCCCGATTTCTTAAAGAATAAGCTGATAGAGGAAATCTGGGATGATAAAAAGATCCAAAAATACTGGCTGGAGAGATTCGGGGATGTATACACAAAGCGTCTTGATGCCTGGGATTATCAGTTTGCTTATGCTATTTGGAAAAATAATGGGATTTGTATCTCTCCAAATGTAAATCTCGTTTCTAACATTGGTTTTGGGGCCGGTGCTTCAAATACCTTCAATAATTCTGATGCGCTTGCCAACATTCCGGCAAAATCAATACGATTACCCCTGACTCATCCGAAAGAGATGGTCGTCAACAAGACGGCGGATGATCGGGACAATCATACACGCATGAAATATGAGAGTATCAAGCGTTTTTTTAAACAGATCGGCTTATTTAATTATGTAAGAAATATATACCGAGAATATTTATAAACCACCGCCCTATGTCAACTATTATAAAAAAAATAAAAAAGAGCCCCATTCTCTTTTTCACTTACGCGAAGCTTTTTTTCATATATAAGAAAGCCCGTTTTCGGCAGGGAGTAGTGCGTTTATTTCATAAAAAGGTTATTTTTATCGATTCGGCCTCGTTCGTCGCAATGTATGTGGATATTTTTATCAATGAAGCATATAAATTCCAGGCAGATGGTTCCCAGCCGTTGATCCTCGATTGTGGGGCAAATATCGGTCTGAGCATTATTTATTTTAAAAAGTTGTATCCAGGCGCCATCATTGAAGCATTCGAGCCGGATTCCAAAGTATTCAATGTCCTTGATATAAACTGCAAGACATTTGGTTTTAAAAATGTGACGTTGATCAATAAGGGGATATGGGTGCATAACGACGGAATAAACTTTTTACCCGATGGAGCTGATGGCGGAAGGATCGTTCCCGATAGCCCTCAACAATCTTTGGAGAAAATAAAAACAGTTCGCTTGAGGGAACTGTTGGAAAAGGATAGGGAAATAGATCTATTAAAGATCGATATAGAGGGAGCGGAGGTGAAAGTATTGAGCGATTGCAGAGAGAAGCTTTCTCATGTAAAGCTACTATTTGTTGAATATCATTCCTCGGCAGGCCATGAACAAAGGTTAGATGAACTCCTAACTATTTTGACCGAGGCTGGATTTAGATATTACATAAACAGTATCGGTGGCGTGGCAAAAAATTATTTTTTACATCATGATGAACAGGCCGGCTTCGATCTTCAATTGAATATTTATGCGCGTCGGGGATAAGATGTAATCAATGAAGATATTACATCTCAGCACAACCGACGTGAAGGGTGGCGCAGGAATCGCCGCATATCGCCTGCATAAGGGGCTTATTGATGCCGGTGTGATATCAGAGATTTTTGTGCAAAGGAAATACGGCGCGGCAAATGACGTTTTTTCTTCGGAAAGCATAAGGGGGAAATCCTTCGATTTTTTTTGCGCAGGCGCCGATAAAATTGTTTCCAAGGTGTTTGGCCCGAAAAGCGAAGAGATAACATCCCCGGCGTTATTTGCATCTATGGACCTTCGTATCATCGATAAGATGAATCCCGACATTGTTCATATCCATTGGATATGTGGAGGATTCTTGAGTCCGGAAAAGATCGCGAAGATAAAAAAACCGATTGTGTGGACCATGCATGATATGTGGCCATTTTCTGGCGCCAAGCATTATAACTCGGGCGATAGAAGTTATATCAATGGTGATTTCAGTCACAACAACGTTTTGGATAGATGGACCTGGGAAAGGAAGAAAAGGGCATGGAATGGGTTAACTATCACTGGTGTTTCTCCCAGCGCGTGGCTGGAACACGAAGCAAAGGCAAGCTACCTCTTTAAAGAAAAAACCGTCGATCGTATCCCGAATGGGATCAACGTGGATATATTCAAAAAAGGCGACATGCTGTCTTGCCGAAAAAGATTTAATCTGCCGCTTGATAAAAAGCTTATACTGTTCGGTGCCGTGGACCCATTGTCGGGCGAACGAAAAGGATATAAATTACTCCTCGATGTCATCAGCGAGCTCTCAAGATCGGATATAGGTAAAAATGTCGCGCTTGTGATCTTCGGATCAAATGACGATCATAGGGTGAATTTCGGGCTGCCGACATATTTTACCGGTAAGTTGTCCTCAGAAGAAGATTTAGCGGCAATATACTCGGCGGCCGATATTTTTGTTGCTCCGTCGAAAGAAGACAATCTTCCCAATACTGTCATTGAATCAATGTCCTGCGGTACTCCGGTGGCTGCATTCCATATCGGCGGCATGCCGGATATGATCGACGATAAGATAAACGGCATCATGGTTCCGCCGTTTGAGAACAAGACGATGGCAAAAGAAATAATATCTCTATTGAGCAATGAGGATTGTCATGCGAGATTATCGGACGGAGCAAGAAAAAAAGTACTGGAGAAGTTCGATATCCGCCTCATTGTAAAAAAATATTCACAACTCTATAATTCAGTTTTACATCCATGAAATTAGTGAATATTGGTTGCGGGCATCATTATCATTCAGATTGGATCAATCTGGACCTTTATAGGTCAAAATTTGTTACCTATCATGATATCAAAAATAAATTGCCGTTTCCGGCAAATGATGTCGATGTTGTTTATGATTCCCATCTTCTCGAACATATCACCAAAAAAGAAGCGAAGCGCTTCATCGATGACTGTTATCGGATTTTAAAACCGGGCGGGATCATGAGAGTGGCGATCCCCGATATGGAAATGATTTGTCGGGAGTATTTGAGTAACTTGGACAAGGGGTTTGATCGTGGCGATCAAAAGGCGATTTTGAATTATATGTGGAATAAAATAGAGCTGTTTGATCAAGTTATAAGGAGAAAGAATGGTGGCGAAATGCTCGACACCATCAAGAAAGGAGAGTTCAATGAAGATTATGTCCGTTCAAGGAATGGGGAAGAATTGGAGCCCATGCTTGATCTGCGGAACAATAAGGGACGAAGAATTTCTTTTAAAGAGAAGATGTCCGATTTTCTCCGGAAAGAAAATCAGTTGAGTCGATTCGCTGCTGGCTTTATCAAGAAGGCCGATCCTCAGCGGTCGGGCGAGGCTCATCGATGGATGTATGATAAATTAGACCTAAAGATATTGCTGGAAAGCGTAGGCTTTAGGGATTTCACAATCGTGAAATACGATGAATCAAGGATACCGCGATGGGATATATATGCTCTTGATAAGGCTCATGGCGGAAACTATCCAAGGAAACCAGACTCTCTATTTGTTGAGGTATCAAAGTGACGACATGAAAATCTCCATCGTCACTATTTGCTACAACAGCGCGTCGACCATCGAGGGCACAATAAAAAGTGTTCTTTCCCAGAATTATCCCGATGTGGAATATATCATTATCGATGGCGGGTCGACCGATAGGACGGTCGACATCATAAAGAAGTATCAAGATAAGATCGCCCATTTTGTTTCGGAGAAAGATCGGGGGATCTACGATGCGATGAATAAAGGCGTCCGGCTGGCAACGGGGGACGTGGTCGGCATCCTGAACTCCGATGACCTCTATGCAGACGATGGCGTGCTGGAAAGCGTCGCACGCGCGCTCGACGCATCGCCTTCGAGTGATGCATGCTATGGAGATCTCGTCTACGTGGATCAAGCGGATACAAATAAGATTACCCGGACGTGGCGGTCCGGCGATTTTTCGGAAGCGAAGATCCGCGGCGGCTGGATTGTGCCGCACCCGGCATTTTTCCCACGACGCCAACTCTACGAAAGGCTGGGATATTTCCGCCTCGACCTCCGCCTCGCGGGGGATTACGAGCTTTTATTGCGCTGGATAGAAAAAGGAAAGATTAAAATGACGTACGTCCCAAAGGTCTTTGTGCGGATGAGAGAGGGAGGAGACAGTAATAAAAGCATAGGAAATCGATTGGAAGGCTGGCGCAACCTCCGGGATTCCTGGATAATGAACGGTCTTACGCCCCCGCCTTTTTTTATCCTGCGCCGCGTGATCACGCAGTTGCCGCAGTTCTTCAAAAAAAACACCGAACGATAGAATGGCGCGCTACGCCGCCGCCGTTACAATAGACCGTAGCTCCGTAAGAACCGGTTCGCCAAGTATCCAGAGCGAGAACAGATAGATCGCGCCGCTTACGGCGATATTTACGATCACCTCCACCCCCCCGATCAAAAGGAGGATCGTCGCGCATGCCATGATCACCCCCGCAGCACCGATACGTCCGAGCCGCGGGAACACGCTGAACGGATTCAGTTTTTTCATGGCATACCAAAGATAGGTGTTGCCCAATATCTGGGCGATGAGCGTCGCGAACGCCGACCCCGTCATTCCCCAATGCGGGATAAAGAGAATGTCAAAGAGAACATTGGAGATGCCGGCGATAGCGGAGGAGATGATCAGATTTTTCTGATGGTCATAGGCGAAGATGCCGTTTGCGATCACGCTTCCGGCATAATCGAATGAGAGGTTGAGCATGAGTATCGAGAGTGCGAGGCCTCCCGCAATATATCCGACGCCGAAGACAAGCCGCATGATCTGGGTTCCCAGTATGATCCCGCCGAGAGAGATCGGTATTGAGATCAGGAAGATAAACGCAACCGTGCGCTCGAGGACGCGCCGGAATTTTTCGTTATCGCGCTTTGCGAGGCGCGCAAAGAGGGGGAGTGTGCTCAACTGGATGACGCCGGGAACAAGGTAGAGCGTCTGAATGATGCGGATCGCGGCCGAATAGATGCCCACGTCGGAGGCGGTCTTCATCCAGCTGATGATAAGGACGTCGGTGCTCGTGAGCAGTATTCCAAGGGCACCCGTGATGGCGAACGGCCACGCGGTCTTGATGATCGCAAGCATGCGTTTTGCGGAGGCCCCGGCGAGTATATTTTTAAATCTGCCTCTTAACAGCCATATTGCCGACAGCGCCCCGACCGCGGTACCGACGACGTAGGCATTCATGAATGATTTCGGGGTTGCCGCGATCATCAGGAAGATGAACCCGAAAACGGTGATGGCAAGATTTTCCAAAAGAAACGAGGCGGCATCCCATTGCATCTTTTCTTCGGAGCGGAAGAGCGACGAAAGAAATTCCCGCGTATTATCGAAAACGATGACGAGGGCGACAAGAGGAAGTAACACTTTCGCCCCAGGGAGCGTCGAGAAGAATGGCGCGATCATGATGACGATCACGACGCTCGCCGCGAGGATCACCGCTTTCATGATCAGGGTCGTTGAGAAGAGCGATTGCCGCTCCTCCGGCGTCGATTTTGCCCCTTCGCGGATGAGAACAGAGTTTATTCCCGGGTCTACAAATATGCCGAAGAATCCGGCCAGGGTTATGGCATAGGAAAAGACGCCGTATCCCGCGGTGCCAAGGGCGCGAGCGGCGTAAATGACGATGACGGCCTTTATGATCCGGCCGCCAAAATTCGAGATCGAAAGCCAGACGGTGTTTTTTGCGACCGTCTGCCTAGTCGTCGTATTTTTAAAAAGGAAATTCTTTATTTTTTCTAACATGGGAATCGTGCGTGATGTATTTATTTCTTTGCCATCAACGCCTCTTCGGCGGTATGTGCGTAATCGAAGCCGATTTTTTTGATGTGCGATCCGTCCACGTTGATCGGATAGATAAGTCCTTTATATGAATCCGGCCGTGTGGGAATGCGCCCGAAAGAAATATTCCATGCGATCCAGAAAAGAGGTTGCACCGTCCATGCCGGGATATGCAACACTTTCTTATCGAGTAACTTGGCCATATCGCGGGCGGTGAGGAATTTTTCCGGGGCGATGTTGAATACTTCTGGATTTTTTCCGTCATTGGGAGCCCGCCGTGTAGTAAGTTGTGTAGCAAGAAGATAGATGATCTGCGCCACATCCTCTTCGTGGACGAACTGCCGCGCCCAGTAAGGATTTGTTTCAATAACAAAAGGAAGCAGCTTCTTAAGGAAGGTGATGAGCCCGAATTTGCTTTCAAGGCCTTGGCCGCGGGGGCCGGTCACGCTGTTCAGCCGCAATACGAACACGCGGGTCGAAGGATTTTTTTGTGCTAAGAGTTCGTTCAGGATTCTTTCCGAGAGCGCTTTCTGGTAGCCGTAGGCATTTTCGATCTCATCAAGAGGCTCTTCTTCAGTAAGGAGACGTCCGATGTTCGCGGGCTTTGCTCCATAGGTTGCGACACTGCTTAAATAGATGAGCGTGGGGACGTTGCGATCGAAGGCAAAGGAAAAAACGTTGCGGCAGGCCGCGGTATTATTTTCTTCCACTGCGCGTTTCTTTCCGTACGGATTGCGGATTTTGAATGCGCAGTGGATGACGGCATCAAGTGCGATGTCGCTTGGTATCTTTTCTTCCCAACCGGGCACCGCAAGATCGGCCTGGATCCAGTGTAGTTTGGGATTGTTCCGCAGACTCTCCGGCACAGGCAGGAGATCAATAGAATAAATACTCTTTATATCCGGATCCGCCAGATATTTTTCCGTGACGAGCTTGCCGATATATCCGGCGTTGCCGGTAATGAGTATATCCATAAAAATTATTTGCCTAACGCGGCGACTACTGTCCGGATCGTCTTTAAAATGATGAGGAGATCAAGGACGGCCGAGCGATTTTTTAAATAATAAAGATCATACGAAAGGCGCTCCTTTGTTTCTTCCGCGGAGACGGTCGCGGGAAAGTTCACCTGTGCCCAACCGGTAAGGCCCGGCTTGATGATCGTGCGGATATTATAGTAGGGGATTTTATCCTTCAATTGATCATAAAAATCAATGAGATCGGGACGGGGGCCGACGAGGGAAATGTCGCCCTGCAGTACGTTCACGATCTGTGGCAGTTCATCGAGGTGGGTGCTGCGGAGCAATTTCCCGATCGCGGTGACGCGGCTGTTGTCCTCATCAAGCCACGTGTTCTTTTCGCTCACGAACATGGTACGGAATTTATAATGATCGTAGAGCACCCCGTTCTTGCCCACGCGTTTTTGGGTGAGAATGACCGGGCCCTCCGAAGAAAGCATGACGCCGAGGGCGATGATGGGAAGTAGGGGGATCGCGACGATGGTCAAAAGGGAAATAAAAATAAAATCGGTGATCCGCTTAAAGAACGCCGAAAACGAGTTCTGGAGGAAAAGGTTTTCAAGGAACCATGTTTCTTCAAGCTCGGCGAGGGGCACTTTCCGCATGACGAGCTCATAGAAATTCGTGAAGTCGTAGATCTCCGTGCCGTGGCTTAAGAGTTCGTAGAGAAGGTTCGCCGTTGCGCGATCCTGCTTAAGGTGCCGGGGTACGACGATCATGTTTATGGCATGGCTTTCGGCAAGGTGCCGTATTTTTTTGAGTGTTTCCGGGCCATCGTGCGATATCCATTCCTTTATGTCATAGCCGATCTGCGGATTTGCCTTGATCACTTCCACCAACTCTTCAGCGGCGTTTCCATTTCCTACGAGCAGCACTTTATTCGGAGCCTTTCCCGATGAAATGACATTATTCATCCATTGTCGCCAGAACATCTCGATGACCGCGAAGATGACGATGAAGATGAGGAGCGTCGTCTTCGGCGCGATGCCGAACCCGGGGACCAGGTAGAAGAGCAGCACCGCAAGCGCGGCGTTCACGCCTAGGCAAAGGAAAAGCGTCTTTAGAAAATCGAGATTGTTGCGGAGGTGCCGCAGGTCATAGAGCCCGGCGATATAAAACACGATGATCCATAGCGCAAAGATGATCGTGAAGGGAATGGCATCGGCGTCCAGAAATTGTGCATAAAACTGGCCCCCATAGCGGATGAGCAAGGTGATAAAAAGCCCGGCATAGAGCGCGGCCACGTCAGCAACAAAAAAGAGGAAGACCTTCAGTTTATTCCCGGAATCCATAACGTCCTTATTATAAGCGGAAGCGGGAAAATGCGTAAATGAGCCCTTCGATGAGGGCAAAAACGACCACAATGGTGCCAAGCGCAAGCACCCATTCCCTCGTTCGGTGTTCTGCTTTGTATACCGTTTTTTCGTGCGGGAAGCGCACTGCCGTCGAGGTCATGGTGAATGGTTTTTTGAAAAATGTGATCCAGAAATAATTGAGTACATAGCTCATGCCCGTTGTGAATATCCCTTCCTTTGCAAGGCGCCGGCCCGAGGAATAGATCGGCAATGCGAACGTGAACTTGACGTCGCCCACTTTTCTCATGCGCCGCGCGATGTCGGTGTCTTCGCCGTAGAACACGATGTTCGTGTCGAACCCGCCGATCTTTTGGAGGGCGCTTCGTCGCACGATGAAGTTTCCGCCCTGGACGACGGAGCCGGCGCGGAAGATAAAGCGGTTCAAAAGATAGGCGAGATAGGTGGCAAAATAAAAGAACTTCACCAAAAGTTGTGCCATCTTGGAGAGGTCATAATAGATGAACGGTCCCGAAAGGGCGACGAGGTCAGGGTTGCTTCGGAACTCCGAAAGCGCGGTATCGATCCATCCCGGCGTGAGCATGGTATCGGCGTCGACATTTGCAATGAGCTCGCCGTGCGAAGCCGCGAAGCCCGCCTGGCGGGCAAACACGATCCCCTTTTTTTGTTCGTCGACGATCCTGACGTTCGGATATTTTTCCGCGATCGCGCGGGTGCCGTCGGTCGAGGCGTTGTTCACGAGGATGATCTCAACATCGCGTTCTTTGCCGCGGGATTCTCTTGTGATGGAATCAAGGCATTTCCCCACGTATACCTCCTCGTTGTACGCGGGGATTACGAAACTGAGCTTGATCATGCGGTTCCGAGGGTGTCTTTATAGAGCGGGTTCACGATGATCACGTACACGCTCGCGCCCACGAATATCACCGTCCATATGATCGTTGACTCCCATGGATAGCCCAGGAACATGCCCGCGAGCGCAAGGGCGGAGATGAGCGCTCCCCACGCATCGATCTTTACCTTCCGGTAGAGTGCCCGGGAATTTTTTACGGAGGGAAGGTCGCCTGCGTATTTGAGGATGGCAAGGATAAAAAGCACGGTCATGGTGATCGTGAACAGGAACGGATTCCCGAAGAAAAGGATCGCGATGAAATGGATGGCGACGAGCAGGGTATCGATGAAGACCTGGGAAGCTTTGTTCGGCGGGATGATCTTGGAAAAATGTTGTATCGAGTAATAATCGTTCCACACGAGCATCGCGTAAAAAAGTATCGGCGCCCACGCGATGGCGATGTTGTTCCGCGCGATGAAGGCTCCCACGATGCCGAACGCCACGAACATGGATGTGGCGATGACCGCTCTGTCTTTTGGGGTTGGATTTGCCATAAAAGTTTGCTTAGCGGATATCGTCATACTTCCTCTCCGGTGGCTTATGGAAGAACGCCATCGACAGGTAGCTGATTCCGTAGAGATAAAATGTTTTTATAAGACCTTCATGGATGAGACGCCGTCCGGAGCCAAGGATATAAAAACTCATGAGGAATTTTACCTTACCCACTTTGCTGAGCCGCCACGCGAGATTGGTGTCGTCGCCGTAGAAGGCGATCGTGGTATCGAGCCCGCCGATCCGCGCAAGCGCATCTCTCTTTATCACGCAATTCGCGAAGAGCACCATGAAGCCAATGAGCCAATAGGTGGGCGCCGCGGTGATATTCCATAATAGTTCCGCAAAGAACTTTTGCAAAGGGGGAAGATCGTAATAGCGGAAAGGGCCGCTCAGGCATACGAGCGCCGGGTCTCGTGCGAATTCCTTTTTGATCGTATCGACCCACCCGGCAGGGATCCGGGTATCGGCATCGATGTAAGCAATGTAGTCGCCCTTGGCTTGAAGAAAACCCCGCTGTCGCGCATGCGAAGGCCCCTTTTCCAGTTCATGGAGCACGGTTACCTCCCGGAATCCCTTCGCTACGGCTACGGTTTTATCGGTCGATCCGTTATCGACGACGATGATTTCAATAATATCCTCGCTCTGCTGTTCCAACACGCTTTGGATGCAGGGGCCGATATACCGCTCTTCATTGTAGGCGGGTATCACAAAGCTGATCTTCATCGGAGGTCTTTAATGATCTTTTCATATATCCCTTCCCATTTTTTTGCGATGTTGTCTTCCGAGAATTGTTCGGCGTATGCTCTCGCTCCTGCGCCCAACTTTTTTGCGACAGCGGGATTCTTAAGGAGATAGATCGCTTTTTCGGCGACTGCCCGCTCGTCGTTCGGTTCCACCAAGAATCCGTTCTCGGCATTGATGTATTCCGGCAACCCGCGCGCATTCACGCCGATCACAGGCAGACCCGTCGCCATCGCCTGCATCATCACGAGGCTTTGCGTGTCGTCGGTGCTCGTGATGCCGAAGAGTTCCGCGGCATTGTATGCTTCGCACAAGGTGGCGTGGTTCACAAAGCCGAGGAATCGCACGGAATCCTCGACGTGCAGCGTCCGCGCGAGCGCGTGCAGTTCACTCTCCATGACCCCGTTCCCCGCAAATGCGAGCATCGCTTCGGGCACGGCCTTTTTTATGATGGGCATCGCTTTTATCAACACCTCAGGATGCCGTTCCGGCGCGAGGCGCCCGGCATGGATGATGGTCGTGCCGTTGAATTGAAATTTTTTCTTCAACGCGGCCACGTCGGGCAACGGATGGAAGACCTTGATATCCAGGGGGTTTGATACGACCTGCGTATGCTTTTGCGTGAAGCCGGACGATCGCATGTTATCAAAGACATATTGCGACGGCGCGGTTGCGAGGTCGCAATGTTCGTAGTACCAGTTTACATAATGAAGGAACGCGGCATCGAACCATTTGGTTTTAATCGGGCTGTATTCAAGAAACGCGTCTACTGCGGTATGTTGGGTGGCCACGAGCGGCCTCTTGAGCGCCCATGAGGCGAAGGTTGCCTCGAGCCCTGCCCCGAAGAACATCTGCGTATGGATGATGTCGGGATCGAACGCGGCGACGTCGCCGACGCGGATCCCGAGCGGCACGACCGCCCTGCCTTGTTCTGTTCCCATGGGAAACGGGATCGACCAGCATCGATGGATCTGAATGTTCGGCCCGAGATCGAGTTCGCGGAACGGAACCTTAAGGACTGCGTAATTTTTCTTTGCGTAGCGGGGGACGTAGAGCTTGATGAAGTGTCCCCGGGCGGCGAGAGATCTCGCGAGCGAGAGCGCCGAATCCGAGATCCCCGAAAGTTCGGGGTAGAAGTTGTCCGAGAATATCGCGATGCGCATGGTCATTCAGGTATGATCTTTTTTGCGATGCGGGCGGAATATTTTCTCTGGAGATATGCGACGACGATGACGATTACGATTGCCGCGGCGATGACATATCCTCCGGCGTTCAGGTAGCGATTGATGGTGGCATACGCCGCGCCGAAGTAATAGCCGAGGATCAGATACAGCAGGGAAGTGGGGATGATGATTATGAGGGACCAGAATGCATATTTCCTGATATCCATTCTTGTCGCCCCAACGATAATGAGCCCCGGCGTGGCAATGAATGGGACCATTTTTATAATAAAGAGGGATTTTCCGGTATGAGCCTCCGCCAGTTTTTCCGTGCTCGCGACGCGCTCCGGAGTGATTCCAATATAGTGGCCGTATCTATTGATGAATGTTTCTCTTCCCCAGTAGCCGATCGCGTAGTAAACGAGATCAGGGATAAGGTTCGCAAGGACGGAAAGCAGAAGCACGATCCAAACATTCATGTAATGCAGCGCTGCCGCAAAGGCGCCCGCGGCGGTTACGACGGGGCCTTCGATCAGCATCACAATAAAAAGCAGCGGGTAGCCGTGCTGGAGCACCCACTGGACCGTGCCTTGAAACCCCACGCTTAAGAGCGCCATACCATCATTTTACCTTTTTATGGGATTTTTGCTGGTATACTATACCAATGCTCGCACTGTTTAAGGAACACAAAGGATTTTGGACTCCCGCGCGGAAGCATTCGATGCGTTTTGGTTTTTTACTGCTTGTCTTGAGCGTCATCATTCAGATAGTGCTGGGGCGGTTTTCTTCGCGTGTCGGAGTGGATGCGCCGGGGGTAAGGGATATTTTTTTGGATAACCTGCCGCTCGTCAACCTATCCGCCGTCATTGTGGGCGGCGCGATCGTGCTGTGGATCTTTGCGTGGGTGCTGTTGATCGTCCATCCACGCTATCTTATATTCAGCACGAAGGCGATCGCGCTCTACATCGTTTCGCGCGCGTTTTTCTTCAGCCTTACGCACGTCGGCCCGTATCCTTTGAACTATTCGCCGAGTTCGCATAACGACGGATACGGTCTCTATCATCTCGTTACGTTCCAGAATAATTTTTTCTACTCGGGGCATACCGCGTTCCCGTTCCTGCTGGCACTGATCTTTTGGGAGAATAAGTTCCTGCGATATTTGTTCTTGTTTTTGACGGTTTTCTTCGGCGCGAGCGTGCTTTTGGCGCATGTGCACTATTCCATCGACGTGTTCGCGGCGCCGTTCATCGTGTACGGCATGTTCGTCATGACAGCCAAGCTTTTCCCGCGCGACTATGCGCTGTTCACATCTTGACGTCTTGATGCGACGCCGTTCGTGGAGTATCATTAAAAAAATATAAACATTATGAACCAACACGATAATTTTCCGGAGGAGGAATCAAATGTTTCTGAAGAAATGGGAGTTACAGCTTCCCGCGGCGGCCGGAGCAGAGATCTTTTTTTGCCGGTGAGCATTCTCGTCGCTGCCATCGTGGTGGGCGGTGCGATCGTTTTTGCGACGCTCTACAAAGGCGGTGGTGCTCCTGCGGCACCTGCCGGCACCGGCGCGACGCCGACCTCCACGACGATGACCGCGGCGCAGATCATGACGCTCAGCCCGCGCGACGCGATCCTCGGCGATGCGAGCGCCACGGTGACACTCATTGAGTACGGCGATTACCAGTGCCCTTACTGCGGCGAGTTTTTCAGCCAGACGGAACCGGAGATCGTCCAGAATTATGTGAATACGGGGAAGGTGCGGATGGTGTTCAGGAACTTCGCGTTCCTCGGCCCCGAATCCACCGCCGCCGCGGAAGCCGCCGACTGCGCCGAAGACCAGAACAAGCTGTGGGCGTATCACGACGCACTTTATTCCGCCAAGGTGGCGGATGACGCGAATGGTGGGACTGAAGACGACGGGTTCTTCAGCACGGCGGAACTTTTGAAGCTCGGCCAGCAGGTGGGACTTGATATGCCCACATTCACGAGCTGCGTCAACAATAATACCGACGCTAACCTGGTCGCGCAGGAAAAAGCCGATGCGGCAAACGCCGGCGTTAATTCCACCCCGTCGTTCTTCGTGAACGGCACCGTGATCACCGGTGCAGAGCCGTACACGACCTTCCAGCAGGCGTTGGATTCGGCGCTCCAAGGATAATCTCGATTGCTTTCGCCATGACTGAAAACTGGACGGAATTTGTCATCGGAATTATAATGATCATCTCGCCGTGGATTTTGGGATTTTCGGATATATCGGTCGCGAAATGGTGTAATGTATTATTGGGGATCGCGCTGGTGCTTGTGAGCGCGTGGTCGCTATTCGGAGGGGCCGCGCAGACAATTCCCGTTGGAGAAGATTTGCAAAAAGGAAAACGAAAGATAAAAAATAGCGTCGAACAAAAATAATTTTTATTACTATCACTCACATGGCAAAAGTAATCATCTATAGCACTCCGACCTGCGTGTACTGCAAAATGGCGAAGGAGTTTTTTGCGAAGAACAACGTCGCGTACGAAGAGCACGATGTCGCATCGGACACGAAGGCGCGCGAGGACATGGTCAATAAGTCCCACCAGCTTGGCGTGCCGGTCATCGACATCGACAACAACATCGTGATCGGGTTCGATCAGAAGACATTAGAGAACCTGTTGGGATTGAAGAAAGCGTAAGGAAGCGGGCGCCTGCCCGTCATCATCATTTAATAACCATGTACGACCTTATCATTATCGGCGGGGGGCCGGGCGGCGTTGCCGCCGGCGTCTATGCCGCGCGCAAGAAAATAAAAACGGCTTTGATAACCGACACGTTTGGCGGGCAGTCTTTGGTTTCTTCGTCGATTGAGAACTGGATCGGCACGAAATCGATCTCCGGCTTTGACCTCGCGAAGGCGCTCGAGGAACATCTTCGCGCGCAGAAAGACATTGATATTATAGATACCGATCTTGTTGCGGCTGTTGCAAAAAAAGATGATGGGACGTTTTTGGTGACGACGAAGAACGGCAAGACGCTCGAGACGAAATATATCCTGCTCACGTCCGGTAGCCGCCGCAAGCGGCTCGGCGTTCCGGGCGAAGATCAGTTCGACGGCAAAGGCGTCGTGTTCTGCACCACATGCGATGCGCCGCTCTTCGGCGGCAAAACGGTCGCGGTCGTGGGCGGCGGCAACTCGGCGCTCGAGGGCGTCGAGGATCTTTTACAATACGCATCAAAGATATATCTTTTTGTCCGCTCGGATGTATTGCGTGGCGACCCGGTCACACAGGAAAAAGTAAAGAGCCACCCGAACGTGGAGATCGTATGGAACGCGGTCATAGAGGAGATCAAGGGCGAAACTTTCGTGAATGGCATCAAATATAAGAACGTGAAGAGCGGCGAGTCCAAAGACCTGGCACTCGACGGCGTGTTTGTGGAGATCGGGCTTGTGCCGAACTCCGATTTTGTAAAAGATCTGGTAAAGCTGGATGATTTTGGCCATGTGGTCGTCGATCACAAGACCCAACAGTCATCCTGCCCGGGCATCTGGGCGGCGGGGGACGTGAGCGATGTGCTCTATGACCAGAACAATATCTCCGTCGGCGATGCCGTGAAGGCGACGCTGAATATCTACGACAAGATTAAAAAAAGTTAAAAAAGTTTTTGACTTTATTGCGGAAAGGAATATTATTTTTAGTGAGGCGTTGTTCGCATGAACTGCGGGCAAAATCTACGCTTGTCGTGAAAGCAGCCACATTTCGTGGCTGTTTTCATTTAACAGGGATTTAATCGCGAGTAAGCTACATTGCTAAGGCCTGCGGATCTGGGCCTGTAGTTTATGTGGTAAAACGACGCCATTGACAAGCGTAGAAGCGGGTTCGAACACCGCCAGGTCCACAGGTTCCGCGGATATTCTTGTTCGCTCCTTGACTCTCTGCTTTTTTCGCCTATAATTCCTATTGGCACTCACTAGTCCCGAGTGCTAAATTATTTAAAAACATGAATTTCAAACCATTATCAAACCATTTGTTTCTTGAGCCGGTGGAAGAAGAAAAGACGACCGCAAGCGGAATCGTCTTGCCGGATACGGCAGAGAAAGAGAAGCCGGTAAAGGCAAAAGTGATCGCGGTCGGGCCGGGAAAGAAAAACGACAAGGGCGAGCTTCAGCCGATGGCAGTCAAGATCGGCGATATGGTGCTTTTTAAAAAATATGGGCCGGATGAATTCGAGCTCGAGGGAAAAAAATATCTGGTCGGCGACGAGGATGACATTCTCGCGATCGTTGAATAACGAAAATAATTATTTATAACTATGGCAAAACAAATCAAATTCAACGAGGAAGCGCGGGCTTCCATAAAGAAAGGAATCGATAAGCTGGCGGATGCCGTCAAGGTAACGCTCGGTCCCCGCGGCCGCGCGGTGGTGATCGAGAAAGGCTACGGTGCTCCGCAAGTGACGTTCGACGGCGTGACTGTTGCAAAGGAGATCGAACTCGAGGACAAGTGGGAGAATCTGGGCGCGGAATTCATCAAGCAGGCGGCGGACAAGACGAATGACGGCGTCGGCGACGGCACGACGACGGCGACCGTCCTCGCGCACGCGATGATCGACGAGGGAGAGAAAGTGATTCGCGAGAAAGGCTTCAATGTCATCCAGCTTGCCGAGGAATTAAAGAAGGCGAGCTCGGCGGTGGTGAAGGCGCTCGAGGGCCAGCGCGAGGCTATCAACGATAATAAGAAGATAAAAGAGGTGGCCACGCTTTCCGCGAAGGACGAGGAGATCGGCGGCCTCATCGCAACCGTCATGGAAAAGATCGGCAAAGAGGGCATCGTCACGGTTGATGACTCAAATACGATCGGCAGCTCGTACGAGCTCGTCGAGGGCATGCAGTTCGACCGCGGCTACGTCTCGCAGTACATGGTGACGAACCAGGAAAAGATGGAGTCGGTGCTCGAAGAGCCGTATGTGCTCGTGACGGATAAGAAGATTTCTTCCATTCAGGATATTTTGGCGTTGCTTGAAAAGATCGTGCAGAGCGGAAAGAAAGAATTGCTGATCGTTGCCGACGACGTTGACGGGGAAGCGCTTACGACATTGATCGTGAACAAGCTCCGCGGCATCTTCAACGTGCTCGCGGTGAAGGCGCCGGGCTTCGGCGATCGCAAGAAAGAGATGCTTCAGGACATCGCGGCAGTCACCGGCGCATCGTTCATCTCGGAAGAGCTCGGCAAGAAATTTGAGAACACAGAGCTTGCCGACCTTGGCCGCGCTCGGCGCGTTGTCTCGACCAAAGACGTGACAACGATTGTTGACGGCAAGGGCGATAAGAAAGATATCGAGTCTCGCGTAGCGCAGATT
>DATKHM010000049.1:0-5732 GCA_035510235.1 Minisyncoccota bacterium
GTATTGATGAACTCCTGGATCGCCGCCTCCAAAATTTGTGCCGTTCGGTCGGTCATGCATTGTTATTATACCGCCGTTAGCAGTCTCGTCAAGAGAGTGCCAGTAGAAGATTCTTCCCCTCGGCAGTGGGCAGGACATACGTTTTTTATGTTAAAATACCATTATGGAAATCAAGAAAGGAAAGGGCGTCCAGTGGGTGGACGTCGAGAAGCCATTGGATAAGGACCTAGCGTGGCTTGCAAAAGAATATCATCTTCATCCCGTCATCGTGGACGAGCTACGCGGCCCCTCTTCGCGTGGACGGGTGGAAGCATACAAGGACTATCTTTTTTTCATCTATTATTTCCCCGTCTATGACCCTAACGATGAGGCGTCGGCGCGCACCGAGATCGACTTCATCATCACGAAAGATAGCATCGCAACCATCCACTATGACCCGCTCGACGGAGTCATGGAAGAGATCAACATCGCGGCCTGCGATTCCTCGCTCGCGGTGATGTACCACCTGATCGAACATCTCATCAACTTTCAGGAACGCCAGCTGCGCCACATCCGCGAAAAAGTGGAATCGGTCGGCAAGGAAATATTCAAAGATAAAGAAAAGGATGTTTTGGAACGTATCACCTATCTCAAGCGCGACGTCTCGGAGTACCGCATCGTCGTGCGCCTGCAGGAACCGATCCTGCGCTCGCTCCTTGCGAAGGGAAAGAAATTCTGGGGAGACACCGCCGAGATCTATCTGAACGACCTCATGGGCGATCAGTTGAAAATAGTCAATCAGCTGGAGGACTACCGCGAAGCGATCTCCGACTTTGAGGATACGAACAACCAGCTCATGAACCTCAAGATCAACAGCGTGATGAAGACCTTCACTTCGCTCTCGTTTCTTACGTTCCCGTTTTTGCTCCTCGCCGCACTCTTCAGTATGAACACGCGCGACACGCCGATCGTCGGCCTGCCGGATGCGTTCTGGATCGTTCTCGGCGTCATGGTGATTGGAATGGTCGGGCTGACCGCCTACTTCAAGCGCAAAGGGTGGTTTTAGATTTTTTAATCAATGATCACGCTCTATAATACGCTCTCGCGAAAAAAGGAACCGCTGCGCCCCATCCATCCCGACTGGGTCGGCCTCTATACCTGCGGGCCGACGGTCTACAACGCTGCGCACATCGGGAATCTGCGCACCTATATTTTTGAAGATATTCTCGAGAGGACGCTGCGGGCCGACGGGTATGCGGTGCGGCGCGTGATGAATATCACGGATGTCGGACATATGACCGGCGACACCGACGCCGGTGAGGATAAATTAGATCTCGCGGCGCAGGCGCAGAAAAAATCCGTGGAGGATATTGCGCAATTCTATACCGACGCTTTCTTTGACGATCTTGCGAAGCTGAACATCCTGAAGCCCGATATTGTTGCTCCCGCGAGCAAATTTGTGCGCGAGCAGATCGCCATCATCCAAATGCTTTTCGAAAAGGGCTTCGCGTACGATACGCCGACCGCCGTCTATTTTGATGTAAGCAAGTTTCCCACTTATGGCGTGCTCTCCGGACAATCGCTCGAAGAAAAAATGACCGGCGCGCGCGAAGAGGTCGTGGTGGACGACGAGAAACGCAATCCTGTGGATTTTGCGCTCTGGTTCAAACTCGTTGGAAAGTTCAAAAAACATCTTCTTCACTGGACAGGGCCGTGGGGCGAAGGATTCCCCGGATGGCACATCGAGTGCTCCGCGATCTCGCGGCATTTTCTTGGGCAGCCGTTCGATATCCACACCGGTGGCGTTGACCTCATCGGTACGCACCATACGAACGAGATCGCGCAGTCGGAGGCCGCGTATGATGTCCCGCTTGCGCACGTCTGGATGCACGGCGAACATCTTCTTATCGATGGCGGGAAAATGGCAAAGTCGGAAGGAAATTTCCTCACGCTCGCGGATCTGCAAGAGAAAGGATACCATCCCCTCGTCTATCGCTATCTCGTGCTCGGCGCACACTATCGCACTCGATTGAACTTCACGTGGGAAAGCCTGGATGCGGCGAAGATCGGGATCGAGCGACTCTACGAGGCGGTGAACGACCTCTATGAAAGTGCCAAAGCGGTAGATACCGACAGAGAATCGGCAATAGCTCCAAAAAATACCCTCGAATATTATCGAACGCAATTCCGGACGGCGATGGACGACGACCTGAACACGCCCCGGGCACTTGCCATACTGCACGAAATGCTGGCTGATGGCGGAGATCTGAAAGAAAAGATTGCGCTCGTCAAGCAGTGTGATACCGTGTTGGGACTCGGTCTCGAGAGAGCCATGACCGACGCCACGGTGTCCGAACATGACACCAAAATCGCCGAAATGGCCCGAATATACGGCGAGTTGCGGGGCAATAAACAGTTTATCCAGTCCGACGCTTTGAGAAAAGAAATAGAAGGATTAGGATACTCAATAAGGGATTCCAAAGACGGCTCCCGGATACGGAAAAGATTTTTTTAATATTTAAAAACTTTCAACCATGCCGGCCAGTAAAAAATCACAATTAAAACTTCCGCCCCAAAACCTGGAAGCGGAGCAGGCGGTGCTCGGCTCCGTGCTCATCGATAAGAACGCGATCTTCCGCGTGGCGGATATTTTGGTCGCCGAAGATTTTTATACGCCCCAGCACGAACGGATCTATAAGGCCATTCTTTCTTTATATGAGAAGCGCCAGCCGATTGACGTGCTCAGCCTGACGAACTATCTCAAAGAGCACGAATTATTGAAAGAGGTCGGAGGGTCGGCGTATCTCGCGGACCTTACGAACCACGTATCGAGCGCCTCGCATGTGGCTCACTACGCGACGATCGTGAAGGAAAAGAAAGTGTTGCGGGACCTCATCATGGCATCGGCGGAGATCGCGGACAGCGTGTTCGCGAACGGCGGCGAAGTTGAAGATCTGCTCGACGATGTCGAACAGAAAATCCTTTCCATTTCGCAGAAATCCATGCCGCAGAATTTCGTGTCGCTCAAGGATGATTTGACAAGCGCGTATGAGCGCATCGCACAACTCCACGCGGGAGGCGGGAAACTGCGCGGCGTGCCCACCGGCTTCACGGGACTCGACGATGCGCTTTCCGGACTGCAAAAGTCTGAGCTTATCATTCTCGGTGCCCGGCCCTCCGTCGGAAAGACCTCGCTTGCGCTCGACATCGCGCGGAACGCCGGGAAGGCCGGATTCACCGTCGGACTTTTCTCGCTCGAAATGTCCCGCGAATCGCTGCAGGACCGCATCATCGCCGCCGAGTCGCAAGTGCCGCTCTGGAACATTCTTACCGGCCGGATCCGGAACGACAGCGAATTTTCGATGATCCAGGACGCACTCGACCGCCTTTCAGCCATAAAACTCTTTATTGATGATACGCCGTCGCTGAACGTGCTCCAGATGCGCTCCATGGCGCGGCGGCTCCAGGTGGAACACGGCCTCGACCTGCTCATTGTGGACTACCTCCAACTCGTCCGCCCGCGGACGAACAGCGACAACATGGTGACGATGATCACCGAGATCTCGCGTGGTCTCAAAGCGCTTTCCCGCGAACTGAAAGTGCCGGTGCTCGCGCTCTCCCAGCTCTCGCGCGGCGTCGAACAGCGCGACCACAAGATCCCCCGCCTTTCTGACCTCCGCGAATCCGGCGCCATCGAGCAGGATGCGGACGTCGTGATGTTCCTCTACCGCGACGAACGGAATCCAAACGACACCGCATCCTCCATCGACAATACCGTCCACTTGCGCATCGCCAAACACCGCAACGGCGCCCTCAAAGACATGGACTTCTTCTTCAACGGCGAACTCGCGAGCTTCAAGACGATAGAGAAGAGATACGAGGAATTACCTGCTCTCTGAGGTATTCCGATTTGTCCTTCGGGGACGGGTCGCGTTCTGCTGAACACGCCCTAACGCTCGCCGCCTTCGCGGCTCCGCGATTCCCCTCAGGACAAATCGGAATACCTCAGAGAGCCAATCATTCTTCATCCGTTTCCTATTTAAAAAAGAAAGGTTTAATTGTATGATTGGCTCATGATGAAACTCCCAGACCCTGTACAAAAGGTGGTGGACGCGCTCGCCGAACTCCCCTCTATCGGGCCGCGCCAAGCAGTCCGCCTCGCGTTCTATCTTATCGGCCAGAACAAAGAAAATCTCCACATACTCGCGCAAAGCATCGACGGCCTCCGCTCCATAAAGATTTGCGAGCGATGCTTTTTCATTCATCAAAACGAAGGCGTGCTGTGCGACGTTTGCGCAAATCCCGCTCGGAACCAGCGCATCATCATGGTGGTCGAGAAAGAAACCGACTATCTTTCTCTTGAGAACACGAAGAAATTTACCGGTCGCTATTTCATCATCGGCCCGGTCCCGAAGACGGGATTTCTCGAAGCGTGGCAGAAAACGCGCCTGCAAAGTTTTAAAAAATATATCGAGTCGGATCTCGGCGGTACCGCGGATGAGATCATTCTCGGATTCAGTCCCACCACGCTCGGCGATTTTCAGGCGTCGCTCTTGCTGAAAGAACTTGTGCCACTTACCAAGAAGATAAGCCGCCTCGGGCGCGGATTGCCGACCGGCGGTGAGATTGAGTTCGCGGATGACGAAACACTGGGCTCTGCGCTCGATCGCAGAAACTAATAACAGCGAAGATATATCTTCGCTGTTATTTTTTCTTTTGTTGAACGATCTTGCCGGCTTTGATCTCGATCGGTTCCGCCCGGCGCAAATCGCGCACATCATCTTTTTTTAATATTTGAAAATGGCGAGAAAAATCGAGTGCTTCAGCGATGGGAGTAAGATCGCCGCGCGTCGTGAGCCATTCTTCGCCAAACTTTAACATGTCAAAAGGCGCAGAATAGCTGCGCATCGTCTTCGCTCCGCTGTCCAAAAAATATTCGTTGAAATACGACATCGCGAGCTCCCGAGGATCTTTATAGACTGGGTCGCGATACCGTAGGACGGCATGATTGGTCTTGCTGATCGCGCCCCACCGATTTCCCTCCTTAAAGAGCGCGACCACGTGATCCTCATCTGCGTCGGTGGTCTTGAGATCGAGGAGGAGTGGTTGCTGGCCCTGATACCACAGCGCCGCCGCGGCGAGCATTGCACCTTCCATGCAGTGCGCTTTTCCCGTCTCAAGCACCACGAGCGGAGATGCATACGTATGTCGCCGCCCGGTAAAATTCATTTTCAGCCCGTTCACATAATCCTGTATGGCGGCAGGGGTACGCAATGTTTTGAATACTGAAAACTCTTTCGGAAAATCCTTTATAGCCGACTTTGGAAATGCGAGCATAAGGAAATTATAACACTGGACGGATAATAGATATTATCCGTGCCGCACCTCGATGACGTCCCCGTCAGCGACCACATATTCCTTTCCCTCCACGCGCAGCCATCCTTTCTGCTTCGCCTTGCTCCAACTTCCCGCTTCCAGTAATTTGTCCGAGGCGATCGCCTCCAGGCGTATGAACTTGCTCTCGAAGTCGGTGTGAATGACGCCGGACGCCTGGGGTGCCTTCATGCCGCGCTCGATCGTCCATGCGCGCGTTTCGTCTTCTCCGGTCGTAAAAAAACTTACGAGCCCGAGAACTTCGTATGCTTTCTTCACAAGCTCGGGCACGCCTTCAGCCTTGGAAAGGTCGGCAATAAGATAATCGGCGCCGAGCGATTTTATTTTTTCCAAAAGTGCAGGAGGTGCGTCCTTTTCCT
>DATKHM010000050.1:0-3409 GCA_035510235.1 Minisyncoccota bacterium
CTGTGGGGCTATTTGAGCAGCAAGAACCTGACCGGCGTGCGCGGCGTATTGGACGACGCGATCGAAAAATTTAAAAAGCTGGACGTGAGCGGTTGGGAAAAAGTGGACGAGGTACCTTTTGACGCCGAGCGGAAGATCGAATCGGTCATCATAAAAAAGGGAAAGCAGACCGTGCTCATCGCCAAGGGCGCGCCGGAGGAGATATTGAAGCTTGCCGACCATTATGGTTCGATCGGTGCGGGCGGCGCCCGCCGCGCCACACCAAAGAAGCTTACCGCCGCCCTTCGCGCGAAGATCAATAAAGAGTATGAGGCACTGAGTGCGGACGGATTCCGTGTTCTTGGCCTGGGCGTTAAAGAGGTCCCGCTTCGGAAGACGCCATACAATAAAAAAGATGAAAGCGACATCTCCTTCGTGGGATTTCTTGCGTTCCTTGATCCGCCAAAGAAGAGTGCCAAGGACACGTTGGCAAAAATGGCGGCATATCATGTGGCGATCAAGATCATCACCGGCGATAATTTTTTAGTGACGAAGAAGATCGCGGATGAGATCGGGCTCCCGATCATAGGGGCGCTTACGGGCGATGATATGGCGAAGCTGAACGAGCATGAACTGCATAAAAAAGTGGAGACGGCGAATATCTTCACGCGCGTGAACCCGGAGCAGAAAGAGCACATTATCCGGATCCTGCGCGAGAACGGCCACGTCGTGGCGTATATGGGTGACGGCGTGAACGACGTGCTTTCCATAAAAGAGGCGGACGTTGGCATCTCGGTGAATAACGCGGTGGATATCGCGAAGGAGACGGCGGATATCATCCTGCTCAAAAAAGGACTGGGCGAGATCATCGACGGCATCGTCGAGGGACGCAAGACGTTCGCCAATACCTTCAAATATCTGATGATGGCGCTCTCCTCGAACTTCGGCAATATGTTCAGCATGCCGATCGCATCCATATTCCTCCCGTTCCTGCCGATGACGGCGCCGCAGATCCTGCTCAACAATTTCCTCTACGATTCTTCACAGCTTGCGATCCCATTCGACAAAGTGGACCAGGATTTTCTCGCGCGCCCCAAAAAATTCAATATCGCGTTCATGAAGAAATTCATGTATATCTTCGGCCCGCTCAGTTCGGTATTTGATTTTGCCACATTCGGCGTTCTGATCTTCATATTCCATGCGAGCGGCGCGACCTTCCAGACGGGATGGTTTTTGGAATCCATCGCCACGCAGACGCTCGTCGTGAACATCATTCGGAGCAAGTTCAATTTCTGGTCGAACGGGGGACCGAGCAAGATACTCGTGTTTTCGACGTTCGGCGCAGTCATCGTCGGGTGGGCGATCACATACTCGTTCCTCGGCCCGCCGTTCGGCTTCACAAAATTTGGCATCTATCCGGTAATGCTCATTCTCGTCGTCGTTGCCGCGTATCTTCTGCTGGTAGAATTTGTGAAGAAGTATTTCTACGCAAAATACGAATATCTAATAGAGAAATAGAACGCCGGGCTGGACAAGGTTTAAACGATCAAGCTTATTTTCCAGAGTGCCAATTCTTTTCCAGACTTTCCGAAATATTCAACTTGCGGAGCAGGTAGAGCAGCAGCGTGAGCAGCACCGCCGCAACGACTGCGAACTCGGTAAGCCCGATGCCTACGAGCGCTCCCACGCCCGCCGCGGTCCAGATGAGTGCGGCGGTCGTCACGCCGTGCGGTTGGTCGTTCATTTTTATGATAAGTCCCGCGCCTAGGAACCCGACGCCGACCACGATGTTCGCGATGACGGCGAACGCGCTGTTCAGCGCCGTTGCGTCGGGCACGGCGCCGAGCGTTGCCGCGGTGATGTAGGGGAGCGTGAGCGCGATCATCGCAAAGATCGCCGCGCCGCTCGTGACGAGCATCGTGGTGCGGACTCCCGCCGCTTCTTTACCCACAAGCTCCCGCTCAAGGCCGAGCAACGCGCCGAGCGCGATCGCGATCACGAACCGGACGAACATTTGTTCAAACGTCAACATTGTATTAATATTAGCATAATCATATGCACGAACGGACTTATATAGGGGACTTGGATGCCCACGTCGGCGAGGAAGTGAAAATCATGGGCTGGGTGGATGTTCGCCGCGACCAGGGCAAGCTTATTTTTTTTGATTTTCGCGATATGAGCGGATATGTACAGGGTGTTATCCTACCTGCCGCCGTGGAGGCGCACGAGGTTGGTACGAAGCTCCGGTCAGAATGGGTTGTTGAGATAATAGGGAAGATCAATAAGCGTCCAGAGAAAAATATCCAGGCAGAAAAACAGAACGGCAATATTGAACTCGAAATACTTTCAATCATCGTTTTGAACGAAGCAGAAACACCACCATTCGACGTGACGGGCGACGGGCGAGACATCAGCGAGGATATTCGTTTGAAGTACCGCTATTTGGATCTGCGTCGCCCGCGGCTTCAAAAGAACATCCGCATGCGCGATAGGATCATTTCATTCTTTCGTGATCATATGCACAAACACCATTTTGTAGAGATTGAGACCCCGATGCTCACGAAAGGAACGCCAGAGGGTTCGCGCGAATATCTTGTTCCCTCGCGTTTGGAAAACGGAAAGTTTTATGCACTTCCGCAGTCGCCGCAGCAGTTCAAACAGCTTTCGATGGTGGCGGGGTTCGAGCGTTACTTTCAGGTCGCGCGCTGCATGCGCGACGAAGATCTGCGCGGCGACCGTCAGCCGGAGTTTACCCAACTCGATTTTGAAATGTCGTTCGTCAACCAGGAAGATATTTTAAAGTTTACCGAGGCGATGTTCATCGAAATGGTCAAGACGCTTTTTCCGGAAAAGACCATCTCGCAGGCGCCATTCCCGCGTATTACTTATAAAGAATCTATGGAGAAGTATGGCAATGATAAGCCGGATCTTCGCAAAAATAAGAACGATCCGAATGAATTAGCATTCGCATGGGTGGTGGACTTCCCGATGTTTGAAAAGACTGATGATGGTATCCAGGCGGTGCACCACCCTTTCTGTTCTATAAAAGATGAGGATGTGGAAAAATTTATGAAAGGGGAAGATCTGATGCATATCCGGGCAAATTCATATGATCTTGTGTTGAATGGCTACGAATTAAGTTCGGGTAGCATCCGTATCCATAAGTCTGATATGCAACAGAAGGTATTCGAATTACTGAATATCAGTCCAGAGCAGCAACAGAAAAAATTTGGACATATGCTCGAAGCCTTTAAATACGGCGCGCCACCCCATGGCGGCTTTGCCCCGGGCATCGATCGCATCGTAATGCTTATGATGGATGAGCCGAACATCCGCGAGGTCATTCCATTTCCCAAAACCGGCGAAGGAAAGGATTTGATGATGGGTTCGCCGTCTGAAGTGGACAAAAAACAACTGGATGAGTTAGGAT
>DATKHM010000051.1:0-3941 GCA_035510235.1 Minisyncoccota bacterium
CGCTTGATCTCCCGAAGCCATAAAATATAAATTGTTTTCATAGAATTTGGTGTCGATGTGTTATGCTCGCCCGTTAACGCCGCCCACGCCACATTTTGCTTTGCGAGCGCATGCGGTCGGTGGAGCTGGCATCCTCGTCGCGGATCACACTGCCGGTCAGCTTGAGAAATGCATCTTCGAGAGAATCTGTTCCTGTTTGCTTCTTCAGTTCATCCGCGGTGCCGGATGCGATGATCTTGCCATGGTCGATGATCGCGATCCGCTGAGCGATACGTTCGGCCTCTTCCATGTAGTGCGTGGTAAAGAAGACGGTTATCCCCTCAGTCTTGTTCAGGTCCTGGAGATAGCTCCACATATGATTGCGCGTCTGCGGATCGAGGCCGAGTGTCGGTTCGTCCAGAAACAATACCGTGGGATGGTGGAGAAGCCCGCGTGCGATCTCAAGGCGCCGTTTCATGCCGCCTGAGAATTCTTTTACCTGACTCTTGCGACGGTCCCAAAGTTCCACAAAGGTGAGCAGCTGTTCGATCCTTTCTTTTCGCACCTTGCTCGGAACACCGTACAGCACCCCATGGAGTTCCATGTTCTCCATGGCGGTAAGGTCGTCATCCAGGCTTGGATCTTGGAAGACGATGCCGAATGAGTGCCGTACCGCGTCGGCGTCGGTGATTGCATCGTGGCCATTCAATTTGATATCCCCGCTCGTCGGATTCAGGATGGTCGTGAGCATCTTTATCGTGGTGGATTTTCCTGCGCCATTCGGTCCCAAGAACGCGAATATCTCGCCCTTCTTTACATTGAACGAAATGTCCTTCACGGCGGTGAAGTCGCCGAATTTTTTGACAAGATGAGTTACCTCAATGATGTTATCCATATATGATTGATTTAATTATAAACCATAATTGTTCATTTACTTAACTACCCTGTGGATAAGTCTGTGGTTCAGCTTCTATGATATAATAATACCATATGAAGACCATAGTAGCGCGATCGGGGTTTGGCAAAAAAAGTATCATTATCGCCATCGTGGCCGTGGTGGGCATCGCTGCCTATTTTTTTATTGCGGCGAAGAACGGCAATAAATACCAGTTCGTCACCGTCACCCAGGGCACCATCACCCAGGTGGTGAGCGTGACCGGCAATACGACGCCTATCCAAAGCCTGGACCTCTCTTTCCAGGCCGGCGGCACGATAGCAGCGGTCTATAAGAACGCCGGCGATACCGTGGATGCAGGAGATGTATTGGTCAGTCTCGACACGAGCGAGCTTCAGGCACAGCTTGCACAGGCACAGGCAGGTGTGGATGCCGCCCAGGCGACACTTGGAGAGCTCCAAGCGGGTTCGACGCCGCAGGCTGTAGGGGTTTCACAGACCGCCCTTGCGACGGCGGAACAAACCCTCGCAAATACCTATACGAGCATTGGGAATGCGGTCACCGACGCATACGCAAAAGCCAACGATGCGGTGCGGAACCAAATCGAAGTCTTCTATAATAGCCCCGATTCGAACAATCCCCAGCTCTCATTTTCGGTCAGCAATTCACAGGTTTTGAATGATGCGGATTCTGAACGGATCCAAGTGGAACAGGAATTGGATAATTGGCAGAACGAGATCAATGCGCTTTCACCCACCGCTTCCACTTCCACGCTTGCCCAGACATTACAGAACGCCACGAACCATCTTTCCGTCGTTGCGACGATGCTGAATACCGATGCCACCGCCGTGGTCGATGCGAGCGGCTTATCATCTGATAACACAACAACGTATAAGACCGATGTGACGAATGCGATCACGGAAGTGAACGCGGCGACGAGCGCCATCAGCACGATCCAGCAGAATATCGCATCGGAACAGGCGGCGGTTGCCCAGGCGCAGGCGCAGCTCGCCGTGACGCTGGCGGGTTCGACCACACAGGCCATCGCGGCTCAACAAGCAGCCGTGGCGCAGGCGCAGGCGAATGTACAGAGCATCCAGGTAAACATTGCGAACGCCTCCCTTGCATCCCCCATTAACGGCGTCGTCACCGTGCAGAACGCGAAAGTGGGCGAACTCGCAACTGCTGGGCAGATCATTACGTCAATCATCTCGGCAAACGATTTTGAAGTGGATGCCTATGTTCCGGAAACCGATATCGGAAAAGTCAACATCGGTGATACGGTCAGTATGACCTTCGACGCATTTCCCAATGAAACGTTCGCGGGGAAAGTATTCTATATCGATCCGGCGGAAACGATCGAAAGCGGTGTCGTTGATTATCTCGTAAAGGTTTCTTTCGATACACCCGACTCGCGCATCAAGAGCGGGCTCACTGCCAATCTCAACATCAACACACAGACGGACCAGAACGCCCTCATCCTTCCGCAATATGCCGTGGTGCAGAATGCGAGCGGCACGTTCGTCGATATCATACAGGACGGAACTGAAACTCAGATCCCGGTGGTATTGGGGATCAGCGACCAGAACGGTAATGTCGAGATTGCATCGGGCGTGACCGAAGGCGAACAGGTCATCAATATCGGGCTAAAAGCGCCGTAATCGCCGCCGCATTGAATGATCGACGTCAAGGATCTTAAAAAGGATTACATCGACGAAGGCGAAATCACGTCCGCGCTGCGCGGCGTCTCGTTCAGCATCAATAAAGGGGATTTTGTTTCGATCATGGGGCCATCGGGCTCGGGAAAATCAACGCTCGTACAGATATTGAGCTTTCTTGATCGTTCAACCGGCGGGAGCTACACCTTTAACGGAAAAAAGATCGATGACATGTCGGACATCGAGCTTGCACATATCAGAAATAAAAGCATCGGGTTCGTTTTTCAATCCTTCAATCTTTTGACGAGGCTCACGGTGTATGAGAACGTGGAAATCCCTCTGATCTATTCGACGGTATCTCCTTCCAGCCGGAAGAAACTGATCGAAGACGCCGTCCGTTCCGTAGGTCTTGAAGAAAAATTATATGTCGAGACGGCAAAGCTTTCCGGCGGCCAAAAACAGCGCATCGCGATCGCCCGTGCGCTCGTGAACGATCCGGATATCATATTTGCCGACGAACCGACCGGGAATCTGGATTCTGTATCCGGTGCGCAGGTGATGAGCATTCTAGACGGACTGAACCACAGCGGTCGCACCATCATTCTTGTGACGCATGAGACGAACACCGCCGAATTTGCCGATCGCATCATTCGTTTACGGGATGGCTTGATCGAAAGCGATGAACCGGTGAAGAATCCGCGCCATTCAACAGATCAATTTATCAAATAAATGCGCGTCAACGATCTCATAAAATCATCACAGGCGACGCTCCGGCACGGCAAGGTGCGTTCGCTCTTGACCATGCTCGGCATCGTCATCGGCATCTCATCGGTCATCATCTTGATGTCCATCGGCCAATCGGCGCAGGATTATATCCTGGCACAGGTGCAGGGGCTGGGATCGAATCTCATTATCATCATCCCCGGAGGTTCCGGCAATGGACGGTTCTCGTCCCCCGCCGCGTCGCAAGGCATCATCGTGACGAGCTTGGTCCAACAGGATGTCGATGCCCTCACACGCGATCCGTCTATTTCCGCCGTGACGGAAGAGGCGCGCGGCCAGGCTGAGGCGAGCTTTGGGGATAACAGCGAAACGATCACCTTCGACAGCGTGCCGGCAAATTTCTTTTCCGTCCGTAATTTTGTGGTGGCTAACGGCTATCCATTCACCGACAACGACGTGCAGTCGCTGAACCATGTGGCGGTCATCGGATCGGAGCTCGCCGACACGCTCTTCGGCGCCGGCTCGGATCCGGTCGGACAATATATCGAGGTGAAGAACATCCAGTTCAAGGTCGTTGGCGTGTTGGCGGAAAAAGGCACCGGCGCGTTCGGCATCGACCAGGACAATCTCGTGCTCGTTCCGATCACGGTCGGGCAGAAACAGATGCTCGGTATCAATTATTTCAG
>DATKHM010000052.1:0-10726 GCA_035510235.1 Minisyncoccota bacterium
CTTCACCATCCCGGTGAACCTCGCCGGACTTCCCGCGATATCGATCCCAGTCGACGGCACGCGCGGCGCGGCGGCGATTGCCGGTGGAGGCGCGCTTCCCATCGGTTTTCAGCTGATCGGAAAGAAGTGGCACGAAGCCGATATCCTGGGCGTCGGGCAATATTATGAAAAACTAAACTAATACTACGGGAAACGGCAATGGCAACCGCAACATCAACCTCACAAACGCTCCAACAGCTCCAGGCGCAGGCAACGCAAGGAGTGCAGGCGGCAGGCCAGAACTTCATGACTACATATTTTTCGCACCTTGGCATGCTGGAATTCTTCGGAATCGTCATCGCGCTCATATGCCTCGCCGCCATCGTTTATTTCGTGATCGAAACCGGATGGTTTTCCCTCCGCGTCGAACGGTTCCGCCACATCATCCTGCAGTCCGATATTTCCAAAAAGCGTATACAGGAATCGTGGCAGCGTATCGAGGAATATTTGTACCGCGGCGGCGAAAGCGACCTCAAAGTGGCCATCATCGAGGCCGACAAGTTATTGAATGATGCCTTGCGCGAAGCGGGAGTGATGGGAACCCAACTCGGCGACCGCCTCAAGCAGGCCACTGCCGAACAGATACCGAATCTGAACGAAATCTGGCAAGCGCACAAATTGCGGAATCAGATCGCGCACGAGCCGGGCTTTAAGCTTAAGCGCGACCCTGCCGAGCGTGCGATTGGCATTTATAAAACCGCGCTGAAAAATTTGGGTGTCTTCGAAGGTCAACCGGAGAAATAAAATAGGGCATATCCGTCTCGCGCGAGCGTCGGAACGCTTACTCGCTCAACGGATATGCCCTATTTTATTTTTTGTTTCTCCAACCGTACTACAATGCCGTGCCGTTGACTGCGGTGAGCGTCATACTGTCCAAGCCCGGAACATACGTTCCGGAGAATTGCGCGCTGGTCGGGCCGACCGGGGTGATCGGAAGGGTGGGGATCGTCGAGGAGGTGGTTGAGGCCGTTGTAGTCGCATTGGCCGTTCCCGTGAGCGGTGCAAGCGCGGCGATCACGCTTGCGGACTTGGAATTCGCGATGTAGATCTTTGCCCCATACATCGTCGTCACGACGTAAAGACTCTTCCCCCCGCCGGACACAACGCCGGTTATCGTAGCAGTGCTCGTCGCTCCGGGAACCGTGCCGGACGGCGCGGCATAGAACGAAAGCTCCATCTGCAGTTCCTCGGTTTCCGCGTTAAGCGATGAAACTTGTGCCGTGAGTGCCGTGGTTGAAGCCGCGACCTGGGCCTGCAATGCGGAAAGCTGGGAGTCCACGCCCGAACTCTGCCCGTTCAACGAGCCAAGTTGCGCATTCAGGCTTTTATTTTGCATATACAAAAATCCTGCGAATACTCCGACGACAATAATGACGATGGCCAGGATAATTTCCGTGATGAGCGGGCCGCGGGACCCGTGCGGCTTGTTCCCCGGAAACGCTGAAGCCTGATAGGTGTTCGCCGATTTTACCCCTGCTGGTCCGGTCGTGACCGGCATCGGCCCGGTCAGCGGACTCTTCGACGTCGTGATCGGCTTCGCAGGACTGGACGTTGTTGCCGAAGGAGAGACGAGGTCGCTCATTTTTATGGTCTGCGGCGCGGGGTTTGCGCTGCTCGCGGGATTCATAAATTTCGATGCGCTCATGGATTCCGCCGGCTTTACGGAAGCCGCCGCCATGGAGATCGGCTCCGCCACCTTTGTCGGCTCGATCTTTTTTAGCGTGTCTTCTACGTCCACCGCCTGCCAGCCGGCGCCCGTAAGCGTCGCTTTGATGGCGTCGCGGGAAACACCGGCCTTCATCTGGGAGTTTATATAGTCAACGAGCTGTTCTTGTATCATATAAGTTGAGTATTAATTTTTACCTGTCGCTTCGACGTTTTATTTTTCAGGGTGCTATTCTTCTCCATACCTTAAGTATAGCAAATTCGAAAGTCTCCATTATGCGGCAGTCTCCAGGGCCGTCATATCCCCGCCTTGCGCAAGTTCCAGTCGGTTGCGGCCGTTGTTTTTAATGTGATACAACGTCTGGTCCGCTCTCTCTATGGCCTCTGATAATTCCTCGTCTATTCCCAAGTCGGTGACCCCTCCGCTGAACGTAACCAGAATATCAGGCTTTTCGGATTCGGCATCGGGGAATTTGAATGTAACATTTACGACCGCTTTCTTCAGTTCCTCTGAATTAAATTTCCGCAGCGCCTGACCTGCCCGGGTGTTGGGGGAAAAGATCACCAACTCTTCGCCGCCCCATCTGGCCACGATATCCGATTCGCGGCATATTTCTTTGAGACGACCCGCTACGGCCTTCAATACCATGTCTCCGGTATTATGGCCGTATGTATCATTGATAGATTTGAATTCATCTATATCCAACAGGAGCAATGCCCCGCTGGTTCCCAGTTTTCTTATTTCCTCAAGGACCCTTTCAAATCCGCCCCTGTCCAAAAGCCCCGTCAGCGCATCGTGGTCGGCCCTCGCCTCGGCCTCGGCGATCCGGTTATAAAGCATCTCATTCTCCCGGCTGAGCGCCTCATTCCTTCGCCCTTGATTATATTTCTCCTCAAGTAATTGTTCGTTCACCCCTTGATGAAATTCCGCCACGAATTTCTGCTTTGGCTCTTTCGCAAATCGTTCCTCCATATTGGAATTGGGGGGTTCTTTTTCAAACATGTATAATATTCATCATACCTCCTATGGGCAAATTTGATAAATCTTCTTATCGTGCGCGAGGTAACGGACGACGTTAGAACCTATTTCAGGGATAATACCCAGCATTTTTATGTACCCAGCTATTGATGAACGAAAAATGGGGAGATAATTTCTTGCTATTCTACAGCTCCGTCCCTCCCCACTCAACTACAGTAAATCCATTACGCGTAAAGTTGGGAAATGTCTGTGGCTGGATCTGTTCGGTCGTCTGCAGCGGCTCCCAGACCATGAACACGCGAAGTAAGGAATCAGGCTTTGGGATAATCGTTAGCTTTGCGATATTTGTATAGTCACCTCCTGCAAAATGGATTAGATTATAGGGATTGTCTTGCATCTTCGGAAGCCAGTACGCAATCATCTCGTTATATTCTCGCGGCGTGAGCCCCATAGCAGCCAGCTGATTCTGAAGGAACGACGCCGTATCACTTCCTTTGACCACGAAGCCCGTGGAAAGATTATATTGATGGTTATCCTCTCCCTCCCAGAAAAGATAACTGTATTGCTTATCATCATTTTGATTTATGAGTTCTCCGTCTGGATAGGCAGTGACATTCCATGTCGTCCCTGTATCAAACGCTGGATATACCGTAGTAAGCGCTCCAGCATAATTCAATGTGACCGACACATTTTCTGGGTGCGTAGGGTAGAGGTAGATGACGGGCTTGTCGGCGACGGGTTCTGGCATACAGGGAACTTCGCCGGGCGTGCTGACGCAAGGAGGATTATAACCTCCTCCGTAGACAGGAGTACCACCTGGGATAGTTCGCGCATACGAGTTCCATATAGATTCACCGCTCCAGGAAAATACACCGATAACCAGCAGTGAAAGAAATATGGTTCCCCAATAACGAATGACTTCTCCGCGAGTTTTACGAAATATAAACGGAGGCCATATCGTACCAACGAGCAGACCAATAAAAGAAAAGGCTGCCCCGATAAATGCGCCATATGCCATCAGCATCAAGAAGACACTAATACTCATCTGATAATAGTTGTCGTTATTATAAACTCCTCCGACTATCCCTCCCCCAGATAAATTACTTTCGTGAAGTGCAAATATCGATAGGAGTGAAATTATTATAATAGCACTAAAATAGCGGAAGAAAATCTTTTTCCGTGGGGAACTTTTTGTTGCATCGAAAAAAAGTAACCCAAAAATGCCGAAAATAAAGGAAAATAATACAATAATTATTCCTACCGCCCCAGCTATCCCTAACCCTAAATTAAAAGGTTGGATTGACGTAATCATATGCTATAAGTTAAGAATAACACAATGCTCGGATGCCGAGGTTTTTTATAGAAAGTTCTAACGTCCGATTTCCCGCTCCCCAGAGCTATTGATTTTACTGAATGATTCTTGCTGCGCGGCCGACCGGACTTGAACCGGCAACCCCCGCCGTGACAGGGCGGTGCTCTAACCAAATTGAGCTACGACCGCATGCTTACCCTGAAGATTCTATAGTTTTCCGGAGGATAAATCAAACATTTCCTTCCAGCTTATTGACACGGAGATCGAGACTGATCACGGCGGTGCGAGTATCCATATCCTTCATATCCGTGCGGCTATCCTTAATCTCTCCATGAATATCCTTAATTTCCTCGCGAATATCTTTGATATCCGTCCGTATCTCTTTGATCTCAATGCGGATATCCTTAATCTCGGTGCGTATCTCTTTGATCTCCACTGCCATCTTATCCATCCTCCCCTCTAGGATATTGAATCGCTTCTCTGCCATCTGAGACTCCTGCCCGATCATCACCGCCAAATCGTCTATGGTAATTATTTTTTTGTTCATAACCAAAAGCATATGCTTCCGCACTGCAAAGTCAAAAACTTTTTAATGTATTTTTAATGAGCGAGTGTCTCTTGAACGAGGACCTACCCGAGCAGCTTCAGAAACTCCTTTTCATCTATGATCTTCACTCCCAATTTTTGTGCCTTGTCGTATTTTGAACCCGGTTCGGCGCCGGCGACGAGATAGCTGGTCTTCTTACTGACCGATTCCGAGGCGTCGCCCCCCTGCGCCCGGATCTTTTCCTTGGCATCCTCGCGACCCATGGATTCCAGGGCGCCGGTGATAACGAATGTTTTTCCCGCGAGCCGCGTGCTTGCTGCACTCCGCGCGGGCATCGCTTCAACGGTGACTCCCATTTTCTCCATACGTTCCAATAATTTTTTATTCCGCGCTTCCCGGAACCAGGCATAGATGCTCGCCGCCACCTTCGGCCCAATGTCCGGCGCTTTCTGCAAATCGTCAAGCGACAGCGCCGCGAAAACTTTTAAGATATTTTTAATGGGGATTGTGGTATGCGCGCCCATGATGCGTGCGCCGTCCGAGGCGGCGGCATGCGGAAAATCAAAATTCTTGGCGAGCGTCATCGCCGTCTCTTCTCCCACATGCAATATGCCAAGCGCGTACAAAAATCGCGGCAGTGTCACATGTTTTTTTGAGGCGACCTCCGCGACGATATTTTCCGCAGATTTTTCACCGAAGCGCTCGAGGGCCGCGATGTCGCCTTTTTGCAGCTCAAAGATATCCGCCGCGTCCGATATCAACCCTTCATCCAAAAACTTGTCGATGATCTTCGGCCCGAGCCCCTCTATATTGAATGCTGCGCGCGAAACAAAATGATAGAGCGCCTCGCGGTGTTGTGCCGCGCATGTTTTGGAAGAGCACCGCGTGATCGCGCCGTCACGGACGACCGGCGAGCCATCCACCGGACACCGCCTCGGCATATGGAATGTCTTCTCGCGGCCCGTGCGCAGTTCCGTGAGCACTTTTGTGATCTGCGGGATCACGTCGCCGGCGCGGGTCACGATCACCGTGTCCCCTATCTTCAATCCCAACCGTTCAATCTCGTCGGCGTTGTGGAGCGACGCATGCGCGACCGTGACGCCGCCCACGTTCACCGGCCGCATGACCGCCACCGGCGTGAGCGCGCCCGTGCGGCCTACCTGCACTTTGATATCCTCCACGATCGTCGTCGCCTCGCGCGGCGAGAACTTGTACGCGATGCCCGCGCGCGGCGCCTTGCCGATGATCCCCGCTGCGGCGAAGGTCGCATTGTCGTTCACGAGCACCACCGTGCCGTCATATTCATAATCGATCTCCTCGCGGCGTTCGGGTTCGGCCCAGTGATCGCGGAACGCGAATACCTCTTCCATATTGTTCGCTGGGCGGTTATGGAGATTCGTTTTGAACCCCATCGCCGCAAGCAATTGATGCTCTTCTTCATGCGTCACCTGCCCAAGATCGGTCACGATGTCGTACTGGAAGGAATCGAGGTGGCGGCTCGCGGCGATCTTCGGGTCAAGCTGGCGGATCGATCCCGCCGCGACGTTCCGCGGGTTCGCATACGCCTTCCCGCCGCTCCGCTCCTGCTCTTTATTGATCTTCGCAAATTCTTTTTTGGTAAGAAACACCTCACCCCGAACGATAAGTGATCTTGGCGCGAGATCATAATCCGCCGCGCGCAGGCCAAACTTTTTCAAATTCCTCTCGACCTCTTCCGACGGCAGAGTATGGAGCGGAATCGCTTCAATGGTGCGGAGGTTCTGTGTAACATCCTCACCGATCAATCCGTCGCCGCGCGTGGAACCGCGCGTAAAGACGCCGTTCTCGTACTCGAGTTCAATCGCAAGACCGTCTATTTTGAGCTCGCAATAAAAGAGCGGTGCCGTGGCGGGCGCGCCACGACGCGAAGCGCCGCCGCCGAGCGGCCGGCCCAGATAATTTTCCAGTCGCGTGAACCAGTCGCGCATATCTTCTTCCGAGAACGCATCGTTGAACGACGTCATGCGCTCAATGTGCCGCACTTTTTTAAACTCCTTGAGCGGCGCGCCCGCCACGCGCTGGGTCGGCGAATCGGGCGTTACAAATTCCGGGAACTCTGCCTCCAGATCGAATAATTCTTTTTTTAACGAATCGAGCGCGGCGTCGGAGATCTCCGATCGATCCAACACTGCATATGCATATCGGTATCGATTGATCTCTTTTTTTAATTTTTCGATCCGTGTCTTTGCCTGTTCTTTAGTCATTAAAAAACGCGAGATTAGGGATAGGTCGTCGTTGCGCCGGAGACGCCAAGGAAGAACGCGCGCTCGGCGCCGTTCGCGATGCCGCTCGCAATCGCCACGACCACATTCGGATCGCTGCAGGTCGTCGTTGCGCCGGTGGCGGCATCACTGTCGTAGCAATTCACTTCCATCGACGCGCCGTTCATAAATGTGGGCTGCGGATATTCCTCGGTGCCGCTCGCAACCTGACTATTGCATCGGGCGGGATCGGCAACTCCGCAATAATGGTTGAAGAGTGCCCATTCCGTCCCCGCGTCCGCGGCAAAGAGCGCCTTGGCGGAGTTCGCCGTGTCGGTCGTCGCGCGGATCTGGTAGAGCGTCAAAAGTCCCGCGACCGTCGTTGCGCCGAGGACGGCGCCGCCAAGCGAAAGCACGGCAACGAGCATCGCCTGTCCGGAGCGCTGGTTGTGCCGACTGTTTTTTCGCCAAGTTTTTTGAGACCGCGGCGCTTGTTCCATTCCTTTATTATACCTCGCCGTGCGGCGCAGGGCGAGAAAATATCGGCGGACAACTACGCCTTAAGATTCATCTCACGCTCGATCTTATCCACCCGGATCTCGAGATTCACCACTGCGGCGCGGGTGTCCACCACTTTAAGCTGATTCTTTATCTCTTTGATCTCGCGGGACAGCTCATCAAAACGGCTCTCGACGTATTTTTCAAATTTATCCATGCGAGCCTCCAAGCCTGTTATACGCTCTTCCAAACCCGTCATGCGCGTTTCTAACCCTCCCATACGCACATCCAGCGCTGCGATCTGCGATTCTACTCCGACAAAACTCTTAGCGATCATCACCGCCAACTCATCTATGGTGGTTATTTTTTTATTCATGCCTAAAATCATATGCTTCTGCTCCGCAGTGTCAAAAAGTTTTTAATGAACATTTAATAGTATAATAAAGGCAGAGGATACGTAAGTTCATGCAATAGTCTAGAATCATAAAATCATGACCACCGAATTCGAAGCGAAATTTACTGATATCGATAAAGATGAGATGCGCCGCCGCCTTAAGAAAAAAGGTGCGCAGCTCCTGCGTCCGGAATTCGAGCAAAAGCGATTGAACTTCCATCTGCCGGGCGATAAGCGGAATAAGGACGCATGGCTTCGCGTGCGCGACGAGGGCGACAAGGTCACCCTCGCGCTCAAAATGATCACCGGAAAAAATATCCAAGACCAAAAAGAGCTTTCCATTACGGTAGATGATTTTGATAAGGCGATCGCGCTTTTGGAAGCGATAGGATGTGAACGGAAATTATTTGAAATAACCAAGCGGGAGCTATGGAAGCTAAACGATGCCGATATCACGATTGATACCTGGCCCGGCATCCCAACATTTGTGGAGATAGAAGCACCTTCAGAACAGGCAGTAAAAGATGCGGCGTTGGCATTAGGCTTTGACTATGCGCACGCGATATTCGGATCGGTAAGCGCCATTTATGAGTTGCACTACAATATGTATCTCGAAGAAATCGAGGGTATTGTCGGCGGCCTCACGTTTGATAACCAAAAACTGAAAGCGCTCCAGCCGCGCAAGAAATAATATTTGCTATGCTTTAAAAATGGCGCTCGACCTCAAAGATGATCTCTTAAAAAACGCCCGGGCGGTTATTTGGAAGCGCGAAGGCGATACGATGCTCTTTCTTATCACCCAAGAATCCTCGGGGAGCTTTTCGTTGCCGGGGGGATGTAAAGATTTGGAAGACGCGGATATACAAACTGCGCTGTGCCGAGAGCTTAAAGAAGAGCTTGGATTGGACCCCGGAGATTATTCTGTCGTTAATACCGGCATTCAAAAAGAATATGAAAACTTCTATCCCAACCCTGAGTCTGAGCGATTCGGGAAGAAGACCATCGCCAGCCTCTTTACCATTTCCAATCTCACCAAAGAACCAACACCGAGTAATGAAATCAAGGCTCTCGTCTGGATGACCGAAGAAGAAGTGCTCAAAGCTTTCAATAAAGCCCATATGAAGGAGCTGTTTGAGCTGGGAAGAGATGCGGTGAGGAACTGAACGAGCTAGCCAAGAAGATAAATGAGGATTTTTAAATTTTAATAACAACGGGGACCGTCAAATCGGTTGGTAACACAGGAACTGCAAATAAAACATCTGTCGACTTTTTTGAAAAATATTCATGATTCGCCTTTTGCTTGAAATCCTTACCCATAACGGCATGAACCCAGCCGGCGCGTAACGACGATGGGCCATTCACAAAATCAGTATCAATCGTAAGTTCCACTCCCTTTTGATTGATTAAAACACCAGCGCTGGCATTTTTAAGATCAATGATGCCGAGAAAAATGGCATAATTGGGATCGTTAGTGGCATAAATAAATTTTTCCTTCTGAGAAACGATAAGTTGTTTATGATAAGTCAAAGACCCGTGCAATAGAATCTTATTTGCAATATCCTGCGGCAAATTTATTTGTGCATATGCCGCAAAAGTTTTCATATGAGCTGGCTTGTCTATTATATATTCCAGAAACCCCACGATATCTCCAAGTTTCTTTTTAAGAATAAATCTCTCAACGAGTTTTCGCGGAATGCGCTTGTCCATATAAAATCATTATAAGCCCTTCATCGGATTTTCCAAAAAAATCCTCCGAGGGTGATAATATTCCCATCGGAGGATGCTAGGCGGAGCAATTACGTTTTTCCATATTCAGCCTTTCTGTCCATATAGATTTTTTTATTACCAAACATAGTTCCTAAGATATTCTTGATGCAATTTAATCCGAGAGACGTTAAACTCCATTAATTCTTCAGAGTACCAAGCGAGATACTGGATAACCCGAGAAAGCCAATACAGGTCCTCTAACTTTTTTTGATCTGCGGAAAAATTAACTAGATCATAATAATCGTTTATTGATCTTTCACTAAAGTTAAAATGCCATAGGTACATACGAACTCTCGCAAAGTCGTAAATCGGGTCGCCAAACATTGCATCTTCCCAATCGACTATTCCAGAGATTTCATGACTTTTCGGGTCCACAAACAAATTCCTCTGATTAAAATCGGTATGCAACAATGAATATTCTTTCAAGTCGAACACCGTATTCTTGATCTTTGTTTTCATCTTATCAACCGATGCCAGAATAAGTTTTCCGTCCAGCGACCCTCTCTTGGAAACCTCGCTCCAATCAATATCGCCGCCATCGAAGATTGAAAGCATCATACCCTTCCAGGTCTCTCCATCTTTTTTGCCCATAAGCAACCCGGGGCTTTCTGATTTTATTTTATGCAACTCTTTCAAGTTCCTTACCATGGAAGGTATATACTTCGGCATTTCTTCCAACGGAACGGATTCGAGAAGCGGAAAGTTGATTCTTTTGAGGATGATCACCGGCACGTCCTCGAAAACAAAAGAGGCGATAAGTGCTGGGACGGGAATGTTTATCCGTTTTTTTGTTATCAATTCCAAAGCAGGCATATCTTTCATCGCATTCGTTCCGTACTTTACCGCGCACTCCATGCCATTTGAAAGTTTTATAAAAAAGACGGAGCTGCTCATCCCTTGAGGGGATAGCTCTATACCTTCCAGTGGAGAGCCTGAGTTATAGTTACTTTCAATAAAAGCAACCAATCTTTTTTGAAAATCTTGAGTGGGCATAAAAAATGAATTCTGGAGATTATTTTTTGCCACGATTAAATTGATATTACCGCCTTGGATTGTTGATAATCAATTATAAAAATCTAGGTTACTTAATGAAGACTTTCTTCTTCCCAAGTATTTTTATTGCTTGATGATCGTTAGGCGATTTGGCTGGAGAAGAAAGCCGGGCGTTTATTCGAAATTACCTAAAAGATAAAAATCTCATTATTAGAGAAACCGCCGAAACGGTGGCTGGATAACCTTTATAATGGCAATGACTGAGAAAACCAGGATGGCGTTGCATTGGATC
>DATKHM010000053.1:0-6778 GCA_035510235.1 Minisyncoccota bacterium
GCGAGCTTCGTCGATGTCTTTCCCGCACTCCCCGTCACGCCGATGATCCCCGGCCGATACCGCCAAACCATCAGCCGCGCGAGCTTGCGCAGTATTTTCTTCAGGATCTTTACGAGCATATCAGGTCGGGGCAATTAGGGATGACGTCCTGCGTCGTCCGATCCGGCGGAATGTTGTAGTAATTGACGATCCACTGCGCGAGCTGATTCCATGCCGGCACCACCGTCTCCGCCGCGAGCGACGTGACCGGGATGGTGTTCAAACGGATGAACGCGATGAAGCGCGGGTCCGACGTCGGCCCGAAGCCGATGTACGAATCCGTAAGCTCGTTCAGATATCCGCCGCCGGCGGGGTTCGGGATATAGGCGCTGCCGGTCTTCCCCGCCATCGTATAGCCATTAATCTCCGCGACCTGCGCGAGATCGACGGCATCAACGGCCATCTGCGTCACTTGCACAGCGGTGCTCGTGCTGATCACGCGCCGGATCTCTTCCGGAGACAGCGCCGCGTTGATGTACGGACGCATCAATATGCCCCCGTTCGCGATCGCGGAGACCGCGCTCACGAGCTCGATCGGCGTCATCGCGATCCCCTGACCGTATGCCGCGGTATCCCAGTCGACTTGCGGTGCGTTCGGCGTGAGCTGGCTCAGATTTCCCGCCACCTCGCCTGGCAGGTCAATGCCGGTCTTTTCATCAAGCCCGAATTTTTTCGCATAGCTCAAAAAGATGGAATTGCCAGTGGCATTTTCCGCCCAAATGGCGCCGCTATTGATCGAATGCTCGATCACCTGAGTCATCGTGGTGCCGGCGCCGTATGCGCCTTCGGTCGTCAGATTATAGTTCGTGATATGTGCGCCGTCCACATTCACATAGCCTTTGTCATCATACGTCGTATCCGGCGTAATTTTTCCTGAATCGATGCCGGCCGCCATGGTCAACAATTTCATGATGGAACCCGGCTCATACACTCCCTGGATATCCGTGTTCAAAAAATTCGCAAGGGGCGACTGGCTATAGTTGTTGGGATCAAAGCTCGGCGTACCGCCCATCGCAAGAATCTTTCCCGTCTTCGGGTCCATCACGATCACGTCGCCGCCGGTGGCACCGGTGCTTGATACCAGCCCGCCAAGGATCTTCTCCGCTTCGATCTGGATATTCGGATCGATCGTCGTAATAAGATCGGATCCGCCGGCGCTGTTGGAAGAAGAACTCCCCTCGAGCAGATCGTTATAATACTTCTCAAGACCATACTTCCCACTCTCGCCGGTGTTCGAGGCATTCGGCCCAACGAATCCCAACACCTGCGACGCAACCGTGGATAACGGATAATATCGTTCCGGCTCGAACTCGGTATATACGCCGGGTATATTGAGGTCGGTCACTTTCTGCGCCACTGCAGGATCCGCCTTATTTATCAAAAGTTCATATTGGTCATTCGGCCGCGAAAATATCGCCTGGAGAGAAGAGACCGGCATATTGAGGATCGGAGCGAACGTCGCTGCGGTCGTCGCCGGATCTTTGACCGCCGTCGGCACCGCGTAAATGATCGGAAATTCCTGATCGATCGCGGCGGGCAAGGTGTTGCCGTTGTCATCCGTAAAATAAATGGCGCCGCGGTTGGCGTTGTTGCTTTGGGCAGCCGACTGTTCAGATTCCGCCTGGGCGTAGTAATAACCGCCCTTGACCAACTGCAATTGATAGAGATGAAATCCTAAATAGGTAAAAGCCAGTACGAGCAGTACGACGATTATTGTGAAGCGATAGGCCATTGTTGATCGATCGTAAAATATTGAGGGTTCTTATCTTCCACCAGGCCGTCCGCCGCCGCGAGCGAGGTGAAGTCAGCTCCTCCCAATGTGGCGAGCGCCTGGTTGTTCAACGCAGTATCCTGCGCGCCCACGGAATCAAGCTGAGCTTTGGCTGAAATAATATCCTGGCTAAGGTCTACCGTTTTATTATAAGCGATGACGAGCCAAACAGTACCACCGAGCAGGGCGATGACCAACAACGCGATGACCGCGTTCAGAATATTGATATGCTTTGTTGGTTGTATGAATGTCATTTTTTTATATCATGCGCGCCGCCCTTATTTTCGCCGACCGGCTTCGCGGATTTTCCCTTACTTCTTCCCGCGATGCCTCCACTGGTTTTTTCGTAATGATCTCTATCTTCGATTCTTTCGCCAATGATTGAAATGCCCGCTTTACGATCCCGTCTTCCACCGAATGGAAGGTAATGATCGCCACCCGCCCGCCGGGTTTTACGATCTGACCGAGACCGCTTAATAATTTTTTAAGGTTTTCGAGCTCGCCGTTCGCGTAGATCCGGAATGCCTGGAAGGTTCTCGTCGCCGGATCGATCCTGCCGTGCTCGTACTTCTGCATTCCCGGCAACGCTCCACGTACCACTTCCGCCAATTCCCCGCTCGTCATAATCGGCTTCTTCCGTCCGCGATCTTTGATCGCTTTCGCGATCCGGCGCGACATCCGCTCGCCGCCGAATTCAAAGATGATATTCGCAAGCGATTCCTCGCTCTCTTCACGAAGGATCTGCCACACTGGCGTTTGCGCATCATCGTAGGTCATGAGCAATGGCTCGTCTTTGGACGCTTCACCAAAGCTGAATCCTCTTCCCGATGCTTCAAGTTGCTCTGAAGAAAATCCAAGATCGATCAGCAATCCATCGGCTCGTCCAACGTTATTTTTAGTCGCGGAAATCTTTTCTAAAATCTCCGGCAACTCGGCATAATTGCCGTGGACCAAGATCACATTCTTCCGGTCGCTGAATCGCGCTTTGCATTTTTGGAGTAACCGTTCGTCCCAGTCGAGTCCGAGCAACGTTCCCTGCGGACCGATGACATCGACAATCGCCGCGGCGTGTCCGCCGCCATCCACGGTTCCATCGATGATGAAATCGCCCAGACGTGGATCGAGAAACGTTATGACCTCATTTAAAAGAACTGGCTTATGTACTGACCCCGAAACATTTTCTTCCCCGGTCGCCGACATTTTATATTCCCAACTCCCCTAACTGCTCGGCGATCGCTTCGGAAGAACTTTCTGTCCTGGTCTTGTAAGTAGCCCATGACGCCTCATCCCAAATTTCGATGCGATTGTACAAACCTGCCACCACTACCTCCTTTTTTAATCCTGCGTACTTCCGCAAATAGTCAGGGATCAATATTCTTCCCTGGCTGTCCAGCTCAACGTCGCTTGCGCCCGCAAGCATGAGCCGCGTGAACGCCCGCGAATTCGCCTGTGCGAGCGGCAGCGCGATCAGCTTTGCCGCCAACGCTTCCCACTCGCTATTCGCGAAGACGAAAAGACAACTGTCGATTCCGCGTGTGATGATGGCGCCCGCCGTTAATTTGTCGCGGAACTTTGCGGGGATCGCCATCCGGCCTTTAGGGTCTAAATTGTGTTTGAATTCTCCTAATAGCATGAAAATATTGTTTTATATGGTGTTGTAGAGTTATGCACAGAAAGTGGCAGTTATCCCCAATCTCCTCCACAACCCACCACTTGTATACAATCATACCCCACTTCCATGAAGAGTCAAAATCTCCCCTTTTGAAGAATAAGAAGTTCAATACATATTGATTTTGCTGGGTTTTTTAAAAATTCTGATGCCCTGCAACACCCAGGATATACACAGGGGGCAAAAATTTTATGAAAATATCCGATTCCCCACCAAGAGATATCTCGGTATACTCCTATCCATAAAAAAAGAACCCCTAGCTGTTGAGCGAGTGGACGTTCCTACGTCGGAGCGAAACAGCTAGGAGTTCTTTTTTTGTGGGCGTTGCAGGGATCGGACCTGCGACCTCTCCGATGTGAACGGAACGCTCTACCACTGAGCTAAACGCCCTTACTTTGCCAAGTTATGATAAAACAAAAAGACGCCGATTTCAACGGCGCCTTTTTGTTTATACGGATCGCTATTTATTCGATCTCTGCGACACCGCCCGCCTCCGTGATCTTTTTCTTGATCTCTTCGGCCTCTTCTTTTTTGAGGTTCTCTTTGACCGTCTTCGGCGCCGCGTCTACGAGATCCTTCGCTTCCTTAAGGCCAAGCGTCGTGACTTCGCGAACGACTTTGATGACGTTAAGCTTGCTGGCTCCCGCGGACTTAAGGACAACGTTGAACGCGGTCTTCTCGTCTGCCGCAGCGGCAGCGCCTGCGCCTCCGCCGGCTGCCATCGGAGCGGCGGCCGAAATGCCGAATTTCTCTTCAAGCTTCTTCACGAGCTCCGCGAGCTCAACCACCGTGAGAGACTCTATTTTTGAAATTAAATCGTCGAAATTTGCCATTGTATTTATTGTGCTTGCGTTAGCTCGACCTTTTGTTCAGGGGATTCGGGATCGGGAGAAGATGTTTCCGGCTCTGCGGCGGGCGCGGGAGATTCAGCAACCGGCTGTGCACCGCCGCCCATCTTTGACTTCTCATCGAGGATATATAGGAACGAACGGATCGGCGCGGCAAGCATACCGAGGAGCTGTGCCAACACCACTTCGCGCGGCGGCAACTTGCCGATGTAGATGATCTGTTCCGCATCCATGGCCGTCTTGCCGTTCAGATCATATCCCGCGAGGATCTTTTTTATCCACACGTCCTTCGCCTGGCCCTCCGGAACTTCCATTCCCGAAAAGAATTTGAACGCCGGCCCGGCAATGTGCTCGCTATCCACTTCGGAAAAGATGGTTCCCACGGATGTCTTGAATTGCTTAAGGTCAACGTCAATTCCCTTTTCCTTTAAAAGGATGCCGAGGATGCGCTTCTTGATGACGAGGAAATTCGCGCCGGACTTTTTGAGCTCCATGCGAAGTTTGCGCAAATTCTCGGCGGTTATTTTCGTGAAGTCGGCAAAGATCAGCGCCTCGCTCTTTTCAAAAAGCGCGCGCGCGTTCGCCAATTCCCCTTCTTTTTGTGCCCGTGTTTTCATAGTGATTATTTGATATTGGTTACACTTATTTAGCAATTAAAAACGGCCATTCCAAGGCCGCGAGCAATGATCAAAACGATAAGTTTTATCACTCCTCTCACAGGACTTTATATGCACTGTCTTGCGAAACCGCCGGACGAGGCAAAACCTATGGTCTTTGGAATTGGTTCAAGTATAGACGAACCCATATATTTGTCAACAGGAAGAGTTGTATAATGGATGTATGAGAAAACTGGCGTTCATTATCTTGTTCATTTTTGCGGTCGCGGTCCTTGCGGCGGGGGTTTTATGGTTTATCAATTCCGGTAATAAAGGTGTTATAAATCCGGATAATTCCAGTAGCACCTCATCGGGCGGCGTACCGCCGCTCGTGCTCGGCGCACCGACCGGCACCGTTCCGGTGGGAGACCAGAACGTTTCGGATGGGACGGTCACGCTCCTCTACCCTACCGCTGATTTTGCTCTTGCCACTTCTTCGGAACAGATATCGTCCAAGTCTTATATCCCGCCATGCGATCCCGATTTTGAATATTGTCTTTATTACGTCGGCACTGCATACCATGGCACCAACTTCGAGAGCTCCGGCATTCGCGTAGATCAGCGTATCGATCTTACGACGCAAAGCACATGCCTCATCACGCCGCCGACCGGTTACGCGAACTTTACCCCCACAAGCACTACCGCCGGTGATTATGCGGTAAGCGAGTTCACGCCGCTCGGTGATGCCGCCGCGGGACACTTCTCATCAGGAACGCTCTATCGCCTGGAATATAACGGAGCGTGCTACGAATTCGAAACGCGCATCGGACAATCTGATTTTGAAAATTATCCGTCCGGCACGATCCAGCAATTCACTGCGACGGATCAGGCGAATCTTCAGACGGAGCTCCATAACATTTTGGACAGCATCACTTTGCCTTCAGGGGAAACGATAAATTTCCCACAGTAAAATTTGGCGGGGGGTAGTAGAGGTTGTTCGGACTTATTTCTCTAGTCGCTAATCCAAGTGTGCGTGGTCATTATAGATCCAAAGACGCCAACGCGATTCCTGCTCAAACGCACTTTGATACCTCAATACCGACATCCCAGTATTTTCCATTGATGCCCCATGCTGAAATCTTTTAAAAATTTCTCCCGTTAATAAATCACCAATCAATACTCGGGCAATTATTGTCCGTAAAAAATATCCGTGGGTTACTACCACTATTGATTTCTCGGTTCGATCCCTAAGGAATGCGAGCGCCTTATCCGCACGAGCAATAATAGCGTCGAAGTTTTCTCCATCTTCAACGTGCATGCCTGATGTATAAAGGCTTTTCTCCCAATCTCTCCAAAGAATATTCGCTGCTTCATCTTTGTAAGATTTCCCATTTATCGCTGTTGGCTTTATTCGTTCAACGAAAAGATCTGAATATTCTGGTTCTTTGCCCGTTGCTACTGAAATAATCTCAGCGGTTTCTTTGGCTCGCTCAAAAGGGCTCGCTATAAGCGCGTCGAAAGAAAGTCCAGAGACACGCGCGGCGATGCTTTTAGCCTGTTCTCGCCCCTTCTCATTAAGTGGAGAATTCGGTGATTGAAAGACTGGTGAAATATTGTCTGCACTTTGCCCGTGGCGCACGAAATACACCGTTTTCTCTATTTCCATACTGACATATTAACAAAAAATCTCGGAATTGTATTTATGATTAGAGAAGACTTCTTTTTGCTCATACAATCTCCTCCGAAGACTCGACCCCGAGAATGGGAATCGAACTAAAATCACGAAATGTTAGAACCGAATCCTGCTTACAGATATTCAGTTTTTGGGAAGCTTTCTATCACTGCGGAGCTTAGT
>DATKHM010000054.1:0-11214 GCA_035510235.1 Minisyncoccota bacterium
AAGCGGGATGGTTATTTCTGTATCTTCGTAAACAAGCCCGGGCCTGCTTCCTATGGCGTCGGGTCCATATTTTTTAATGGACTCCGGCCGTAATACCTGAAATGGATTATCGGATGTCACAAACGTCTGCCCCGGCGGAGCGATCATTATGCACCATTTCATATTGAAGATGATCTGCGCGATTTCCGGCAGAGAGTCCATCATCGTCACCGAATGGTATTCGTCGAGGTTTTCGAGAACATGATCTACGTCAGCTGGAGTAAAGCTATTATCCTTATCAATATTTCCTCTCGCGAGTGACGCAGAAAAATCCCGGGCTGCTTTATTTCCTTCAAACATGACCCTCCATGCCTCAATCTGCGTACGCAGCTGCTCGAACGCGCCTCGCATTCCTTCGCGGTACGCCTTCGGCCTCTCGTAGAGAGCCGCGAGGAATACGGAGACGTTCGCACGCTCCTGATCCGTCATGTCGAGGCCCTTGGATATTTTCTCCCGGTAGACGGTCGCAAATAAGCCCTCGATTTCAGCAAGGGTGTTTTCGACGACCAAGCTGCCGCCCTTTGTGCCAAGCGTTATGGTGTAAAAATGCTCTTCCTTGAAGATGTTCGTCGGATCAGTGCCGAAGATCTTTCCGTCTGGCTTCAAGACCCACACCTTGCCAGTGGCGTCGGCGAAGTTGATCAAATAGCTGTTGTCCGGTATGTAATGATGTTTGGTCTTCTTCTCGCTCATGCCGACATTATAGTCCTGAAAAGCGAGAAAATAAACGCCGTCTTCTCATAGAAACGGCGTTTATTGCTTTCTGGCTGGACTACCAAGTTCTTACGATCTCGAACGGTGATCTGCCTCTTTTTGCACGAATAGCGGTTCGCACTTCGTCCATTGCGCGGAGCAGATTAAATAAAAATAATTACCAAAACACAAATATGGCGAAAAGAGGAAGCTGGATAGGTGGCCAACGATCAAGCTCTAAAAAGACCAAAAAACGTTTAGCGGCAAAGAAGCTCATGTTGGAAGCAAAGAAGAGCAAACGCTGGAAGTAGGTCTTTTCCCTTAAGAAGAGAGTATAAACTGACCTCCCTCGACCAGGTTCGACTTCTGGTCGCGGAGCATCAATGGATTTTTGAGGTATTCTGCCTCATGCATAGGAAATATGCTAGAATTATCCTATGAATAAAAACAACGAAGGATTTCTTGGGTTGGGGGTCTTAATGGCTTTGTTTTCTGTCTTCGCGGTTGTCGGTCCTGCAGTTGCGAATGCGCAGTCCGTTGCGGCGACTACAACCCAGGCTAACATGACATCTATGTCGGCATCCGCCGTTGCGACCTCTCCATCAGCGATTGCGGCGACTGCTGTCCCCATTGTGGGAACTTCTGTTTCGTCAACCAATACGTCATCTCCTATAACTTCGATATCAGGAACAGCAACGGCGATTCCGGCATTACCGACGGCCATTGCAACTACTCCGATGCCGATTGCAGGAATGACGATCCAAGGCACCGGCGACACAAGTGCCTCAACGCAAGCGATTCAACAGCAATTGGTTCAACTCATCACTTTGCTTTTGCAGTTGTTGGAAAAAGCTTCGGCCCAGGGACTCTTGAGTACAAGGCAGCTCAATTCTGCCTTAAGTTCTATATCAGTCCCAACCGCTTCGCAGTAGAAATTTTTGCTATACCTGCGCCAGGTTCGATATATATGATTTTCCCCTCCTAGCGCGGCGGTATCCTACGGTAATAGCTGTCTTTTTATCTCTCCAAACAGGTTCTGATAGTGTCTAACTCGCGGAGCGAAAATTAACATCCGCTTATATTTGTGCTAATATCATGTTCGGGAGGAATTTCCATGCAATCCGTGAGTTTCGAAGTATCGAGACCGCAGCGACACTATTCAAAGTGTCCAATGCACAATAGGAGGCAGTGGTGACGCAGAGAAAAAGGCTGTTCATAGCAGGTATGTTATTTCTCCTACCAGGAGGCATCGTCATTGCATCGGCATTCCTCATTGCTTCGCGCGAGCAGAAATCAACCCCTCAGACCGTCAAGGTCTGAGGGGTTTTACTATTTCACCGATGAGGGCAACCGGCCCAGCAACACGGTCGTCGCATGCCTTCTTTAAGTTCCGTTCGCACTCTTTCAACGTGCTGGCGCCTGGTTTCCGGCTTCTTAACGGAGATAACCCAGCATATCCATTCATTGCGGGCGAGCGGCGTAATATCTTCCCACTTTGCCCGCGCCGCCGGGTCAGAAACGAGAGCCCTTCGCAAATCCGCCGGCACATTATGTACAACACCATTCGAGATCACTTTTCTGATCATGTGCTTATGTTATCAAATCTTGCCTCCTTCCAACAGGTTCGGACACTTTCCACGACGTGGAGCTGCTAAAAATGAACAGGTTTTATGGGCTTAGTTTTTGAAGAGTTGTGCAGGCCAGGATTGGATCCCAAACTATTCTTGACAATATAAATGAAAAATGCTTTACTCTAATGAGCAGTCTATCCCAGAAAAGGAGCTCGCGGTGTCGGCAAAGCGGATTTTCGATGTAGTGATTTCTTCGTTCTTTCTTCTCCTCTTTTCACCCCTCCTCGCTTGTATCGCCTGTCTTGTATGGCTCGATTCATTTGGCCCAATCATTTTTAAACAAAAGAGGGTTGGTCGGCATAAAATGCCGTTCATCATTTTTAAGTTTAAAACCATGCAAGATGGTGGAGATAAACGAGTAACAAAATTTGGCAAAGTTCTCCGTAGGACACACCTCGATGAACTTCCGCAATTATGGAATGTCGTTAGGGGTGAAATGAGCTTGGTCGGACCGCGCCCACTCATCTTAGAACACGTCGCTGAGATTGAGGCTGAGCTTTCGGATTATAACGCGCGGTTTGTTGTTCTTCCCGGAATGACTGGCTTCGTGCAAATCGCTGGTCGCATGGAAACGCTTCGCGGCGGTATCAACGAAGCTCTGCTCCTCGATCTTGCGTATATCAAAGATCACAACTTTTTTCTGGACATAATAATCATTGCCAAAACAGTGCTTGCCGTTTTCAAACTGCAAGGCATATGATCCCGCCAAATTTTAGCAGAACGCTAAAATTTGGCGGATTTTATTTTTATGACCTCAAACGGCCATCTCACATCTCTAATAGGTTCAAACACTTTCCAGGATGCGCAGCGGGTAAATAAAAGGCCGCCATAATACTGGCGGCCCGATGGTGTCCGTACGAGTACAGCGGTGCGTTCTTCTTAGAGTTAGAGGCGAAATGACCCTCCCTTTTCTCTCGGGGAAAATCCTATCTTTACATCACCGAAATCAGCCGCGGCAATCGCGCCCAAACGAATTGCCTTGAGGGTATCGATCGCCCATCCTTCAGGGACAAAAAGTCCATTCGGGTAAGGCGTGCCAACGCCAAGAGCAAAGGGGCGGTAAGGCGGCAGAGATTGGCCGTGTTCAGAAAGAGGAACTTCAGGGCCGTACAGTTCCCCGCCGGTCAGCGAATAGCGAAATATCTTTTTCGCCTTGGATTCCTTTCCCGCCCCCTCGATATGCGGAGGAATAATGTTCGGCCGGACCAGGGCGGCGAAGCGCTGGACGAGGACCTCAGGTGATGGAGCGAAATCGTTGCCGGCGATCCGGGCTACCCCGGGGACAACGGCGCATATTTCGCTGAGCTTGCACCACCGCCAAAAGCCAAGCATAAGCTCGTATACCGGCGGCATTATGACAACGGGGTTGTCTAAGCGCATATTTTTCCTCCTGCCGCATATTGCGGCACTAGCAGAGAATTTACTAACCTACTGACTTCAACCTAACATCCAGTTCGATGTTTGTAAATAGATTCTCGCATCGTCCAACACTTGGAGCAGTCATTTCTATTCTCTATATTGAATTTATGATAAAATTCTTTTATGAGAAGCAACTCTTTCGAACATCCGCCTGCGTCAGAAGAAAAGGCGATACGAGATGAACTTGAACTGCTGCACCGCAGGATTCTCGACACCGAGGCGGAAATAGCCCAGGTTAAGGAAGACGCCGTCAAAGACCCAAGCCGCGTGCGCGAACTTGTCTCCTTAAAAACAATACTTGATTCGTTACAGGTAAAAGAACAAACGCTTAAGTACGAACTTGAAGACCTTAAGCATTCATCGGTATAAAATAAATATGGCGAGGAATAAAAATAATTTTTTTGAAGTAAATTCCCATAAGGCATCGGTCCGGGTAACCATCAATTCCATCATGATGGGGAGTTTATTTCTTGTGCTCACGTTGATTTGGACGGACGCCCCCGTCAAGACAAATAGCTTTATCGTAAGCCAATTGATTTTAGCGGTGCCGTTATTGTACGTTTCCACCCTGGCCTATTCAAAAATCGGGTATTCGGAGAAGGTGTTTATGTGGGATACCCTCGGTTGGTTCACAAATAACCTAGGCAGCATATTTATCTTGAACGCCGTCGGTCTCATGACTATCCTCATCAACAGAGATATCGCCTTTTTCTATTTCTCCTTAATGATAGCCCTGATGCTTATCTATTCGACGATCAATATTATTTATAACCCAAAAGAGCGAGGAGAAAAGATATTCAAGTTTTTCTTTTTTCTGTTGGTTGTTTCGATAGGAGGTCTCTTGCCGTTGATACTCGGACTATTGCACTGACCTCGCTTTGACGAATAATAATTTCGGTGCTATGTTTCTTCTGGTCATTCAAAGGAGGCCTATGAAGACTATCATAGTAGAAAGTACGTCCGATGAGGATGGGTGCTACGACGCGTTTCTCAGAGGACATCCTAACCTTCGAGGGCGCGGGGAAAGCATAGTTGCCGCATTGGGCGATTTGTTCATGCGGAATCCTATGGAATTCTCAGTCGAAATTCACCATCCCACCTTCTCTTCCGGCTCTGCCGGGAACGAACCCTTGGTTGGTTCGGAGACCTCACGACATTTAACTTAATAGATAAGGACGAGACTTGGTGTATGGGTGTTCCGCCTACGAAAGCGCGGCTTTCGTAGGCGGTTTTTTTATCTCATATAGCCGCGCTTCCTCTAAACGGGAAAAACCAAGAAAAAAGCGGCCCGTTGATAGGACCGCCCGCGTGGATGGTGAGGAACGATTAGTTTGCCTGCATGAGGCTCATCCGCGTCAATTCTTGGTGAAGGGTTTCCAGATGTATGGTGATTCCCGGTTTACGAGTACGCTCAATCGCTGCGATTGCGTCTGCGAGCTCGACCCCATAGCCACGGTCGGACATAAAATTGTGCAGTAGCATGCCAGCTTGAAAGATATCAACGCCGGACGCAATCAATTCATCCCTTAATATAGTTATGTCTCCTATGGTGAACTTTGCGGGTTGCATAAGCACCTCCAAGACTCTGATTTCAGAATACTACAAATTCGGCGTTTATCAAGTACAAGTTCTTTCCACGGTTTGGAGCAAAAAAAGAAAAGGGGCGACTGCTTGAAAGCCAGTCGCCCGGTGCCGGAGAGCCGATCAGCCATGATAAGCCTTGTAGAACAGGAAGACAGCTACCACTACAAGCGCGAGTATTGGGATGCCGAACAAGAGAATCCTCGCGATGGTGCTCCGCCGATCAGCACGCTTTAGCTCAACTGGGTCATTGTTTCCTAATACTGTGATCATTGGGTAACCCTCCTATAATCTATATATCAAAAATGCTGAAGCGTGTAAAGTGCTTCGGCGCGGGGCGGCACGGAAGAAAAACGGCCGCTTTGGTTATGCGGCCGCCGAACCCAGTTCTATGAAACTGCGAAACTGCTACCATCGAAACTGAAATCCAAACTCCCTTCTTTTCTGCTCCGACGCCTGGAACCCAGGTCTCATATAGTTTTCCCTTGTGGGAAGACCATACCCAAGCCCCATGCTCAGTGGACCAAGTTTCTTTTCGCCAATGAGGCTTCCCTCGTTGGCTTTTTGGACAAGACCCTCGAGATACCCCACATCCCCCGGATAACACCAATAAGTTTTGGGCTGGCCAAAAAATTGATGCTCTATCCGAAAGTGCTGAAGGGAAAAGGGTGCTGGCGGTTTCGTCTCGTTTTTGGACTCCCCCTGAGCAAAAGCTCCCAAAGAGAGCGACGTACAAAACACCATACAAAAAAACATTCTCATAATGCACCATCCCTTCCCCCAACGCAGTTCAGGCTATGCTCATATCATTATAGCACAGAAAGAGCATCCATGGCTGCGATAATCGCCGCTATCTCAATCGCAGGCTGATGATAAGAGCCAATCCAGCTATTACTATCTGAGTAAAGCCGACCGCGACCAACACAAGCGTCATCCACCTCATTCGTTTTACCGAAATCTCACTAAGTTTATTCAGTTCTTCGGCAGAGATTTTTGTCGTTTTTGCCAGCCGTTCAGCGGCTTCTTCTGTTGTCTTGGCGAGACGATCAGCGGATATCTGGTTGCTTTTACTAAGTTGCAAAGCGGCTTCTTCCGTTGTCTTGGCGAGACGATCAGCAGAAGCTTGGTTGCTTTTACTGAGCTGATCAGCGGATTCTTGTGTTGTCTTTGCAAGCAGTTCAGCCGACGCTTCCGTTGTATTTGCCAAACGCTCAGCAGAGGCTTGGTTGCTTTCGCTAAGCTGCAAGGCGGACTCTTGCGTCGTTTTTGCGAGCAAGCTGGCGGACGTTTCTGTTGTCTTGGCAAGACGATCAGCAGAAGCTTGGTTGCTTTTACTCAGCTGGTCAGCGGACTCTTGTGTTGTCTTTGCAAGCAAAGCGGCGGATACTTCGTTGCTTTTACTAAGTTGATCGGCGGACTCTTGTGTTGTCTTTGCAAGCAGATCGGCAGAGGCCTGTGTTGTCTTTGCGAGAAGGTCCGCGGATGCCTGCGTTGTCTTTGCGAGCAGCGTATTCGCGTCCGCAAGCTCTTTTGTCTTACTAGCGGTTATCAAGCTAGCTGCGGCGAGGAGCTTACTATCTTCGATCGGCTGCTTCCCTTCTATATGTTTTTTGAGTATTTCTTCCGGATCCATATACATGGAGCCGTCCGAAAACAAGGATTATTGCGGCCTGCTATTGCACGGCTTCGGTAAATACCACCAATCTTTGGGTATAGCTTAACTGAGATTGCACCCATGTGCCTTCGCACGTGATAAGGTTGAGATGGGCACCGCCATCGGTGGATGTGAAGACGTCGGTCGCATCCGCGGTGGAATCGTACGTACGGACCGCGGTGACCACGAAATTAGTAGTTTGTCCCTCATTATTGATAACCGAAAGTTTATCCCCCACGGTCAATTCAGACAGATCACTGAACACGCCCAGTTTTGTTACCACGCTTCTGCGTATCTGAGCGACATGCCCCATGACGATGGCAACGCCCTTCTCTCCGGGAAGCACACTCCCCGTAAACCATCCCACGTCATAAATAGTGGTCGGGACTTGCAGTGTCCCGTCGGAATTGAGGCCGGTATATTGAAAGGGCGCATCGATATTTAACTTTGGAATAATGAGACTCACCGGGAACCCGTTCTCGTTACTGGAGCTTGCGCTCGTTGTTCCGGTCGCGGCGGTTGTGGTTGCCACGGTCGTACTCTGTACTCCAAGCGCACCAACCGGCACCGCTATGCCGGTCGTCATCGCATTGATTACTCCTCTCGAGATAGGGCCGAAAAAACCAACGGCAGGAGAGACTCCTTCTGACGCCTGCCATGCGCCGAGTGCCGCCGTGGTAAGAGGACCGAAGTAACCGGTCGAGGTGGAAATCTTTAGAAAACCGTCGGCAATCAAAAATTGTTGCAGGGCAGATACGTCGTCCCCTTGAAAGCCAAGCGTAAGGTTGCGTGTGAAGTTGAAGTCCGTGCCGGGCGCGGTGGATGAAGAAGCATTGGCACCCGCATTATTTCCAAGCATAAAAAGACAGAGGAGTAACGCGATCAATGAAATTTTATTCGATACTTTCAGCATGCTTATCATTATGCCATATATTTCGGCAATCAAAAGTGAGGTATAATATGCTCATAGTGAATCGGTATGAATAAAAGGGACAATTCGAAGAATAATGCCTTAAAAAAGCTCTTCGCAGCCGGTGCGGTGCTTTGCGCCGCCCTGATCGTTGGCCTCGCGACGGCCATCGCCCCGGCGGCGGCGCAAAGCACCGTGAGCAGCAGCACAGCGGTCAGCAGCAGCTCCTTGCAGGCAGAACTCGACGCCAACGATCAGGAAATGGCCAGCCTCAATCAGCAGATCGCAACGTATCAAACCGAGCTCCAGCAGGTCGGCGCGAACAAAAAAACACTTCAGGCTGCCATCAATGCGCTCGACCTCCAGCGCAACAAAGTGCAGACGCAGATCTCGCTCACAGAAGACCAGATCAAGAGCACCCAGATCCAGATTCAACAGCTGGGAGGAGAGATCACGAACGCACAACAAACGGTCGCTTCGGACCAGACGGCGCTCGGGGCATATTTGCAAAGCCTCCAAAAGGAAGAAAACCAGCCGCTCATCGTGCAGATGCTCTCGTCCGGCGGTCTCGTACAGGCGTGGAGCGATCTGAATCAAACCCTTGAGATACAAAACGGCATTCAGAATGAAATGCAGGCACTTAAAACGGAAGAAGACACGCTCACCTCCTCGGAGACCGCCTCACAGCAGAAGCAGAGCACGCTGACAGCGCAACAGCAATCGCTCACAGCGCAACAGCAATCGCTCGCGACGACAGTGCAGTCAAAAAACCAGCTGCTTACGGAAACAAACTCACAGGAAGCGACGTACGAATCATTGCTCGCTGCAGCGAATGCGGAACTGAACAGTTTCTCCGCCTTCGCTGCGGCCGCCGGCGGCACAAAATTGCTCGGCAACCAAACCATCTGCGATTCCTGGGGGTGTTATTACAATCAGCGCGACAGCGCATGGGGCAGCGATCCCCTCGACGGCACGAGCTATAGCATGGCAGCCGACGGATGCCTCGTGAGCGCCATGGCAATGGTCCTGACCCATTATGGATATAAGGATGTGACGCCCGTCACGATCAATTCCAATCCGAATGATTTTGCGGCATACGCGCCGGCATATCTTTTGAGCACTATCAATGTTGACGGCGTGACCGCCACGCGCAAAACGGTGGCGATCGACGCTACGCTCGCCACCGGGAACCCGGTGATCGCCGGCATCCACGCCTATGGCGGCACGCACTTCGTGGTGCTCGTAAGCGGCAGTAAAGGCAATTACATCATGAAGGACCCGTACATCACGGACGGAAACAATATCAGCTTCACGGCAAATTATTCCCTAAAAAGCATCTTTGCCATCACAAAGGTGGTGATCAGTTCTTAAACGTTCAGACAATCGCCCCAACGGCAATCGTAATGAATAACACCATCATGACGGCGAGTGAAAGGAAAAACATTTGGCGCGCCCAATGCCTATTGGCGAGAGCGGCGCTAGCCGAGGCATCACCTGGCATGAGCAATCCCCGCACAGAGAGCGCGAGCCACGCGATGCCCATGACGAGCGCGATGACGAGGTAGACATATCCTGCGTAGCCGAAGACAAAAAGAAGAGACGCCGCGAAAACAAACTCTATTATATAGATAAGCATGCTGAACTTCGTGCGCCGGATGCCGTTTCTGACGGGCATCACGGGAATTTTTGCGGCGGCGTAATCGTCCTGCCGCCGGATGGCGATCGCAAAAAAGTGCGGCATCTGCCATGTCATCATTATTAAGAATAGGATGGCCGCCGCCGCGTCGATTCGTCCGCTCGCCGCGGCGTAGCCCATCACCGGTGGCGTGGCGCCGGAAACGGCGCCGATGAACGTGCCGTACACCGTGTGACGCTTTCCCCATAAGCTATACGCAAAGACATAAAAGATAAATCCGGCAAGAGCCGCGGCGACGGCCAAAAGATTCGTATAAAAAATAAGAATGAGGAATCCTGCGGCGCCGAGCGCGGCGGCGAATGTAAGCGCCGCGCGGCCGGAGATCCGACCCGCGACGAGCGCACGATGTTTCGTGCGCTCCATCCGCGCATCGATATCGCGGTCAATATAATTATTGAACACGCAGCCGGAGGCCATGACGAGCGAAATACCCACGAGCGTGGCGAGTAAGAGCCAAAGGTTCACCGACAATGTGCCGCTCGCGCCTTGGACGACCCGTGCGCCAAGCAAAAATCCCGCAATCACCGTGATAACATTACCGAACACCAGCCCCGATTTAGTGAGTTCGTAATAATCCTTCATATTGGACATTCCTAATTTATTCTAAAATCCATCCTGGCTCTGAATGTATGCGTTCATGTCCGCTGGCGATGCCATCATGTTGTAGTTCAAATGGTTCATGATCCAAATGGAACCGACGACCACGATGAGGACGATGCCGACGGTGGAAATAAAGGCGGCGAGCTTCCACCGCAGCTCGGATTCGCTCGCGAGATGCATAAAGAATATGAGCTGAACGAAAAGCTGGGCGATCGCAAGAAGAATGATGGCCGGGACGAGGACGCCATAGCTCGCGTGGAAGAATCCCGGATACATCACGAGAGAAAACGCGGCGAGCGTGAGCACGACGGAACTTACAAATCCGATGACGTATGATTTAAGCGTTGCCTGCATGTGAAGTGTTTGTTTTATATTGTATGCCCCATAAGATATACCATCGTGAATATGAATATCCAAACGATATCCAGAAAATGCCAAAAGATGGTGAAGCGGGTGAGTTTGGAGGTGACGGCGGGGGTCAGGCCGCGAAGCTTGATCTGGATGATGGCAACGATGATCCAGAGAAGCCCGACGGTGATGTGAAGGCCGTGAGTGCCGACGAGCGTAAAGAACGAGGAAAGGAAGGCACTCCGTTGCCAGCTATCGCCCATGGCGACAAAGCGGGAGAATTCGGTGAGCTCGAGCGTAAGGAATGTTGCTCCGAGCACAAACGTGACCGCAAGCCACGCGATCGTTTGATTGACCTTGCCGCGCTGGGCCGCGAGCACCGAGAGTCCGCATGTGAAGCTCGAGGTAAGGAGCACGAGCGTGTCCGCAAGCGCCGAAGGTAGGCTAAAAAGAGTTTGGGCAGAAGGCCCGCCAAACGTATTCCCCTGCAATACCGCGTACGCGGCAAAAAGCACGCCGAAGATGATAAGATCGGTCATTAGATAGACCCAGAAGCCGAAGATGTGTTTGTCGTCTTGATCCATTATTTTTTCCATGCCAATGTTTCCATTTTCTCGATGTCCGCAGCCGGCAATATATATTC
>DATKHM010000055.1:0-3317 GCA_035510235.1 Minisyncoccota bacterium
CGCGCATGGCGCGCGCGAGCGTATCCCAGACGGTGGCATCAAAGTCGAGCGTGGAAAAATCCTGGCGGTAGTAGCCAATGCGGATGCCGGGTTCCACGACCTCGCCCTTGGCATGGCCTGTGGCGAGCGCCTCAAGCAACGTCGTTTTACCGATGCCGTTCGGACCGATCAGGTGTAATCGTTCGCCTTTTTTAAGCGCGATATTCACTTTCTTTGCCGTCGGTTTATGGTTCTTTATGACATTGACCGAACTGAGTTCGAGGATGCGCCCGCTGATATCTTCCTGGCAGGGGATGGCGAAGCTGCGGATGGTTTTATCTTCTTGGCGCACCTCGATAACGTCTTCCTCGAGCTCCGCGATCTTCTCGTTCATTTTTCGCGCGACGTCGCGCATGTGGCCGCCTTTTTGCGCAAAGAAGTTGACCTGCTCCTTGCGATGGATGATATCACGCTGAAGTCGGACGTTCTTCATGCGCTCGCGTTCCAATCGTGCAGTAACCTCTTTGAGCACATCAAAATAATTTCCGGTGTACTGCTCAATCTTCTTCGTGAAAATATCCAAATAGAGAACGCCTTGTGTGAATGCGTTTAGAAAGTCGGCGTCGTGGGAAATGACGATGCACGTTTTCTTCGAATCGATCAAAAACTGGGTAAGATGTTGAATGCCGGCCTTGTCGAGATTATTCGTCGGCTCGTCGAGCAGGAGCATATCCGGGTCCTGGATGATCGCGTGTGCAAGCAAGAGCCGCGCCTGCTGTCCGCCGGAAAAACTTTTTACGATGCGATCGAGCGGCGCCACAAGATTCACAACCTCAAGTGCTTTTTTGATGCGCGGTTCGATGTCGTATATTTTCTTACCAGAGAACGCGCTTTCGAAGAATGCGAGAACGGTCGAGTCGAGCTGGTCGCGCGGAATGACCTGCTTTGCGATCGCCATCGTAAGGCCGTCCTCGACGATCACGTTGCCTTCCTCCGCATGCAGCTCGCCCATGATCAGCCGGAACATGGTGCTCTTGCCCGCGCCGTTCTGGCCCATCAACGTCATCTTGCTGCCGCGGCGCACCGAAAACGTGGCCTCACTGAGGATGGGCTTCTTGCCGTATTCGAACGACACATCATTGAACCGGAGGATCACTTCGTTGTTTGGCATGGTAATTTTTATAGACAAAACCCACCGAGAGTGGGCTATGTGCAACAGTATAACCCATTTCTTGACGGTTGGACAGCGTTTGCTATGCTTGCCCCAGCAGGAGGAACGCGATGGATCTCTTTAAACGGATGTACGGCGAAGCACTGATCTCCTTTACGGAATTTCAGGCATATACGCTTTTCGTATTTACTGAATGCAGTGAAGATGCGGAATTCAGTTCCATAAAAGCGTCGTTCGGGCTTGCGGATCAACACTACAAAGAAATGACGCGCATTTGTAACCATCTTGCCCTCTGGCACGCCGCAAAAGTGGAATCCAAGCATTTCAGGGATTGGACCATAAAGGAAAGAGAAGAAGATGTTCTCGTTCGGTCGCTCTTGAAGGCGACGTCAGTGCTGATGAGCAGTCTACTGGATGTCTACGGTCCGTGGCTCAGGAAGGGACAAGGTAACGACGTCGAGACGGCCCCACCGAAGGAATAATTTGGTGGGGCTTTTACTTTTTCGCCTGGATCCCGTTCAAAATCTTTTGTACTTTCTTTATGCTCTCATCGTCAATGATGGAGATCGCGATGACCTTCGGGTCTATTTTTTTAAGCTTGGTCAAAGTGGCCTTTAATTGTTTTTCGTCCACAACATCCGACTTTGTTAAAAATAAATGCTCCGGTTTTTTTAGTAGAGCTTTACTATATGCGCCGAGCTCCGCGCGGATCGTTTTATAATCGGCGACCGGGGTGGGAGATTCGGCAGAGATAAAATGGAAGAGCGTGCGGGTGCGCTCGATGTGCCGCAGAAATCGCGTGCCGAGCCCTTTGCCCTCCGATGAACCCTGGATGAGTCCCGGGATGTCGGCAAGGATCAGTTCATAATACGTGCCAAGGTTCGGCTCGAGCGTGGTAAAGGCATAATTCGCCACTTTACTCTTTGCGTTGGTGAGCTCATTTAATAAACTTGATTTACCGACGTTCGGTAGGCCGACGAATCCAACGTCCGCGATGAATTTTAATTCCAGGCGGAAGGCAAACGATTCGCCGGGAAGCCCGGGCTGGGATTGCTTGGGCGTCGTGTTGCGCGATGAACGGAAGAGAAAATTACCCTTGCCGCCGTTGCCGCCCTTTGCGAGTAAGATCCGTTCGCCAACATGTTCGATCTCAAAATCAACGCCCGTCGTAAGATTATGCGCGATCGTGCCGACGGGAACTTTTAAAATGAGATCTTTGCCGTCATGACCGTCGCGGAACTGGTCGCGGCCATAGAAGCCATCCTCTGCGGCAAACTCTTTCTTGAAGCGGAACTGGCCGAGCGCAGACAGGTCCGAAACGCCAACGGCCACGACACTGCCCCCCTTGCCGCCGCTTCCGCCGGCGGGGCCGAGGCTCATTAAGTTTTTATTAAAAGCCACGGAGCCTTTGCCTCCATGCCCTGCCGAGATCCGCACATTGACATCATCAATAAGCATGTCGGGCGGTTACATTTCCGCTTCCGGTGCTTCGGATATTATCTGTTCGAGGATCTTTTCCGCAACTTGTTCTGCGGTATCGATGTCTCGGCCGGCTGCTTTTGCACGCTCGTAGAAAGCTGCTGCCTCGGTCGGATCGACATTCGCAGAATTTTTACCAAAGCTTGTGGCCGTCATCTTGGGATGGAATACGCTCACGATGATATTATCCTTCTTAAGCTCCTCACGCGCCGTGAGCGAGATCGCGTTCAGCGCATACTTCGTCGACGCATATGCGGAAAGGTTGGGGTAATAGTTTTTGGAGACGCGTGAACTGATATTGAGGATCATTCCGCCCCCTTCCGCGCGCATGTGAGGGATCGCAAGCTGCATTGCATAGAGCGGCCCGTACACATTGAGGTTCATGATGTGCTTGTACTTGTCGATATCGACATGTTCCGCCGGTCCCATCATGCCTTGGCCGGCGTTGTTGATGAGGATATCAATACGGCCGTCGATCTCCATGGTCCGGTCAATAAGGTTTTGGATATCAGCCTGCTGGGTCATGTCGGTGTGTACGGCGACGGAGCCCGGGAGCTCATGTGCGAGCTTGGCCAGTTTTTCGTCATTTCGTGCAGCCAGCACTACTTTTGCGCCTGCACGCGCTAATTTTTTTGCCGTCGCCTCGCCGATGCCATCCGACGCGCCCGTTACGATTATTACTTTATTT
>DATKHM010000056.1:0-4831 GCA_035510235.1 Minisyncoccota bacterium
GTCCTTGCCCGATAAAATTTTTACGTTGTCTCCTTTTTTGAGTTTCATGAATAAATAATGATAAGCACTATACGATTTCTTCCGCCATCGTCATCAATTTTTCGAAACCTTTTTCTTTGAGCTCGCGCGGGAGCGGGCCGAAGATGCGGGTCGCCACCGGCTCTTTCTTGGCGTCGATCAGAATGACCGCGTTCTCGTCAAAACGGACGTACGAGCCGTCTTTCCGGCGCAACGCGCTTTTGGTCCGGACCACGAGCACCTTCACCACGTCTTTCTTCTTGACCGCCTTGCGCGGCTCCGCGCTCTGCACGGAAGCGACGATGACGTCGCCCACGCCCGCATAGCGATGATGCGTTCCGCCAAGGATGCGGAAACACCGCACCACCTTGGCGCCGCTGTTATCCGCAACTTTTATGACCGACCGTTCTTGTATCATGGTTAAAAAATGAAGTACATTATGAGATCTTATTTATGATCCGCCAGCGCTTTTCACGCGAGAGCGGTCGGGATTCCTCGATGGTCACCTTATCCCCCATCTTGTACTCGTTGTTCTCGTCATGCGCCTTGAACTTGGTCGTTACGTGATAGTACTTTAAATACTTCGGGTGCTTCTTGAGCGTCGCAACCGCAACCACGCGCGTCTTCGTCATCTTATCCGAGACGACAACGCCGATGATCTTCCTTATTTTTTTATTTTTCGTTTCCATGTTGTTTGATGAAAGTTTTCGCGCGCGCGATCTTCTTGCGCGTCTGATGCAGCTCGTTCACATTCTTTACTTTTCCGGCCGCGAGGTCAAATCGAAGGGTACGCAAACGCTCGCCGCTCTCGATCAGAATGTGTTCGAGTTCGCCGACCGTCTTGTTCTTCAATTCTTGTATCTCCTTTTTTTTCATGACTTTTTAATAAAATTATTTGACGATGACGCGGGTTTTTACCGGCAGCTTGAATGACGCAAGGCGCAACGCTTCTTTTGCGCGGACCACGGTGACGCCATCGATCTCGAAAAGGATGCGGCCCGGCTTTACCGGAAACACATAATGGTCAACGGAACCCTTTCCGCCTCCGAGCGTCTTTTCCGGAGCCTGCAGGGTGATCGGCTTATCGGGGAAGATCCGTATCCAAAGACGGCCGTCGCGCTTGAGGTAATTCGTGATCGTTTTGCGCGCCGCTTCGATCTGGCGGGAATTCACCCATGCCGCTTCGGTTGACTTGAGACCAAAGGAACCGTAGCTCAACGTAAGCCCGCGCGTTTCCACGGTGCGCTTGCGGGAGCGTCCCTTCTGCCACTTGCGATGTTTTACTTTCTTAGGAAGAAGCATGATAAAAATATTAATAATTGGATGAAGGCCCTCCGCGGCGGCTGGAAGAGCGCGCGCGACCGGATTCCTCTTCCTCTTGTTTCGCTGTTTTTGCGAACACCTCTCCTTTATATATCCAAACGCGGATACCGATCGTGCCGTACGTGGTGAACGCCGTGGAGGTGCCGTAGTCGATGTCGGCGCGAAGCGTCTGCAACGGCAAAGAACCCTTGGAAAGGTGTTCATTGCGCGCAATCTCGTTGCCGTCGAGGCGGCCCTTCAAAAGGATCTTCGCGCCTTTGACGTCGCGGTTCTGCATGATCTGTTCCAAATATTTCTTCATCGTGCGGCGGAACCGGATGCGCTTCTCCAAATCCCACGCGATCTGCTGCGCGGTATAGCGCGCGGAAACGTCGGAGCGCTTCAACTCCTCCACATTCAGGCTGAGCGCGACTTTGGAACGGGTTTTCCGCACTTTTTGAAGCGCATCGACGATGGCTTTGTTGAGGTCTTCCATTCCCTTTCCCCCGCGGCCGATGATAAGTCCCGGGCGGGCGGCGCGGATGAACACGCGAAGATTGCCCTGCGTGCGCTCGATCTCGATTCCAGCCACGCCGGCGAGTGCGATGCGCTTGTTGATGATGTTGCGGATGGCTTCATCTTCTTCGAGGAATTTCGCGTAGCCGCCTTTAAGGAACCAGCGCACGGGCCAGCCCTTCGAAATTCCCAACCGATATGAATTTGGATTTATCTTTTGTCCCATAGTATGTTATTCCGCTACCACCTTGCGGCCGAAACGCCGTTTCCAGAATCCGGGAGTCTGCTTCGACTGCGGTGCCGCCCTTTCGGGAACCGAGGGCTTCTTGGATTTCGTCCGCTTATCCTGGCCCGGAGGGAGTTTCGCCTTCTTCGGAGGCACGATCGTAAAGCGCGACTTCAACTTTTCGTTCACGCCCAACACGAGCGTCACGTGACTCATCTTTTTTTGGATGGGAGACGCACTGCCACGCGCGCGGGGAAGCATCCGCTTCAGCATCGGACCGCCATCAACGCGGACGCTCGAAACGAAAAGATGCTGTGGATCGACAGACTTGTTGTTTTTAGCATTCGCAACGGCCGAACGCAAGAGTTTTAACAATGTTTTCGAGGGGCGGCGGGTTTGCATAAGCAACTGCGCCTCTGCCTCGTTCACCGGCAATCCTTTTATAAGGTCTCCAACGCTGCGCACTTTGCGTGGCGCCATACGGAGAAAACTAAGTTTTGCGGTGTATTGGGTTTCCATGGAAATATAATATTTGGACTATTTCTTGGCGGGTGCCGCTTTTGCAGCCTGCGCCTGGGTCTTTGCCGTATCGGCAGCCTTTATCTCAAGTTCCTTCTGCATCTTGCCGCCGTGGCGGATGAATTTGCGCGTCGGCGAGAACTCGCCGAGGCGATGGCCGACCATTTCTTCCGTCACGCGCACTTCAACGTGCGTCCGGCCGTTGTGCACGCCAAAGATATGTCCCACCATTTCCGGCGCGATCTCCGATGCGCGGGACCATGTTTTGATCACAACGCCGCTGCCGGACTTTGCATTCAAAACCTTCTTCATAAGTTTCGGATCGACGAACGGACCTTTTTTGAGTGAACGTGACATGATGGTATGTTTAAAAACTATTTATTGTTCTTATTGCGAACGCCGATGCGACGCTTGACGATAAATTTGCTCGACTTCTTTTTCTTGTTGCGCGTCTTGTGGCCGCCGGTAATCTTGCCCCACATGGTCTTCGGCTTGCGGGTGCCGCGCGGCTGTGCGCCTTCGCCGCCTCCGTACGGGTGATCAACCGGGTTCATGGCACTGCCGCGGACCGTCGGGCGGATGCCCAACCAGCGCGAACGTCCGGCTTTGCCGAAATTGACCAAGCTCCACTCGGAGTTCGATACCTGACCGAGCGATGCAAGGCATGTCCACAACACGCGGCGGACTTCGCCGGAGTTGAGCTTAAGATCGGTGTAATTATCGGCGTTCGCAAGAACCTCGGCATACGCACCAGCGGAGCGTACGAGCTGACCTCCACGTCCCGGCGCCATTTCAACGTTATGCACCTGCTGGCCGACCGGAATGTTCTTGAGCTGCATGCGATTGCCGTTCTTGATCGGCGCCGCTTCCGCTGTGACGATCTCGTCCCCTACTTTCATTTTTTCCGGAGCCAAAATATAGGTGCGCGATCCGTCGGCATACTTTACGAGCGCGATGAACGCGGTGCGGTACGGATCGTATTCGATCGTCTCGACGATCGCCTTGGAGTTCAAACGGTTCTGCTTGAAGTCGATCACGCGATAGAGCTTCTTGTTGCCACCGCCCTGATGACGAACCGTAATACGGCCGGCGGAATTGCGGCCGGAATGGGATTTCAACCGCGTGACGAGCGGCTTATAAGGACGCACGCCCTTGGTGAGGGTGCTGTAGTCGGAAGACGTCATGCTGCGCCGCGAAGCGCTTGTGGGTTTATAACTTTTCATTACTTTGGCATTAGTTCAGATCGATTTTTTGCCCGGCTTTGATTTTGACGATCGCCTTGCGATAGCCTTCCTGGCGACCCTTGATGCCGCGGCCGGAACGCTTCACCTTTCCGGGACGGTTCAAAATATTTACCTGAATGGCATCTACTTTATAGAGTGCATGGATGGCTTTCTTTACCTCCGGTTTCGTCGCCGTGGATTTTACCATAAAAACGTATTGATCGGAAGCGGTCAGCGCCGTCGCTTTTTCCGTTATCCAGGGCTTTTTGATGAGAAGATGGTCGGTCATGTCAAAAATATTAAATCTTATAGTGCTTTTCGATCGTCGCGACGACGCTCTTATCGATAAAGAGATTCTTGTGGTTCATGATGTCGTAAATATTCAGCGAGCCGGCCTCGATTACCTTCGTTTTCTGGAGATTGCTCGTGGCACGGAAAAGATTTTTGTTGGTGTTCTCCGAGATCAAAAGCACGTCAAAGCGCTTGTCGCCTTTGCGCGGCGACAAAACCATCTTCAACGCGGTTGCGACTGCCTTCGTTTTCGGCGCCTCTACCACGAGGCTATCGAAAACTTTTACTTCGCCGTCTTTTGCCTTCTTGGAGAGCACGGAGAAGAGCGCGACCCGCTTCATCTTTTTATTCACCTTCTGCGAATAATCCTTGTCGTTGCGGGGTCCATGCGCTTTTCCGCCGCCCACCCAAATCGGCGACCGGGTCGAGCCGTGGCGAGCGCGGCCGGTTCCCTTCTGCCTCCATGGCTTTCTGCCGCCGCCGCGCACTTCGCTGCGGTCCTTCACGTGCGCCAACGGTTGGCGGGCGTTCGCAAGCTGGGCTTCCAACACTTGCTGGACGAGCGTCGCATTCCACTTGGTGCCAAAAACCGCCGCCGGCAATTCCATCGTTCCCACCACCTCATTCTTTAAATTATAGACGTCGGCTTTCATGGCTATTTTGAATTTGAAATTTCGATCAACCCGCCGCGCCCGCCCGGCACCGCACCGCGCAAGAAGAGCAGATTGTTCTCTTT
>DATKHM010000057.1:0-16865 GCA_035510235.1 Minisyncoccota bacterium
GGCGTTCACGGGAATCGCAAAGCCGATGTTCTGCGCCCCGGAAACGATCGCGGCGTTCACGCCGACGACGAATCCGTCCGAGTCAACGATCGGGCCGCCGGAATTGCCGGGGTTGATCGCCGCGTCGGTTTGGATGAGGCCGCGCATTTCCTGCGCGGGGGCGTCGGGATCCGCCTGCGCGGTGATCGAGCGCGAGAGTCCCGAGACGATGCCGACGGAAACGGTGTTGCGGAAGATGCCGAGCGCGTTGCCGATCGCGATGAGCGATTGTCCGAGCTGGAGCTTCGTGGCATCGCCGAGGCGCACGCAGGGGAGTCCCTCCGCGGCGATCTTTAAAATGGCGACGTCGTTGATGGGATCGCGGCTTAATATGGTTGCGGGGAACGTGCGTCCGTCGCTCAATATCACCGTATATTCAGCTTTTTTCTCGCTGACCACATGTTTATTGGTGAGGATAAGCCCGTTCTCCGCGACAATGAATCCCGAACCGCCGCCGGTTTGCACCATGCCGCGATCATCTACCGTCCCGTCAGGAATGGTCGGATTGAAGCCCTTAGGAAATTGTTTTTGGAGGTCCTCGAACTTTTCCGCGATGGCGATCGAAACGACCGAAGGCATGACCTTCTTGATGACCTTGATGACGCGCTTATCGTCCATGGGATTATTCTAACACGAAAGACGGGAGGACTACATCAGAACTTTTATCTTATAAATCTCACATAGATTCCCGACGGCACCGCGCGGCGGATTTTTATCTCACAAACCTTACATAAATACCCGACGCCACTGAGCGATCGGAATTTTTCTCGTTCACGTGTAGCTCACCAAACCCACCATCTTTAATTGTTCCAAATGAACTTTCCACGGCCTGAACAAAAGATTGTGGCGCGTAGCCCGCGGCGTAACCGTTCAATAAAAAGAATGAGTTGGATTTTTGCGAGAAGATTTTTTTGACGGCGTCGAGCAGGGGAACGATGTCTTCTTCGATGCGCCACACTTCGCCTTCCGGACCGCGGCCGAATGCGGGCGGGTCGAGGATGATGCCGTCGTAGAGCGATTCGCGCCGGATCTCGCGCTCCACAAACTTGAGCGCGTCGTCGGTGATATAGCGCAGTGTGTCGGGCGACACCTGCGAAAGCGCCGCGTTCTCCTTTGCCCACGCATTGCTCTGCTTCGATGCATCAAGATGTGTGACGAGCGCGCCGTGTTTTGCCGCGACGATGCTTGCGATGCCGGTATAACCGAACAAATTAAGGACTTTTGGTTGCGCGCCACTCTTCGCAAGCGCCTTCACGCGCTCTGCGGTCCATTCCCAGTTCGGCGCCTGTTCCGGAAAGACGCCGGTGTGCTTGAATGCGGTCAGGCGAAGAGAAAAACGCGCCTCATTCTTCCACGAGATATCCCATTTTTCCGGGATAGCTCCCTCGGTATTCTTGCCGCGCCACGATCCCTTTCCGCCATCAAAGCGAAATTCGGCTCGTGCGGCCTTCCATAATTCCGGCCGGAGCGGCTTCCAGATCGCCTGCGTCTCCGGACGGATCAAAACGAATTCCCCGAACCGCTCGAGTTTTTTATTATCACCGGAGTCGAGCAGTTCGTAATCGGCCCAGCCGTCCGTTACAAGATCACTATGATTCATATATGAGGATTATATCAGAAATCAAAAAGACCGTTCTTTCGAACGGTCTTTTTGATAATGGTGCTTGCGGCACCATGCCAGCCTTACCACCTTGATACCCATAGTACTCGGTTCTCTACGGATGTCAAATTCGGGTTCCGTGCCAACGTTGACCGGTGGGGAGTCGAACCCCAAACTGCCAGGTGGTAAGACTGGCTATGATACCGTTTCACCACCGGCCCTTTCGGTCGTTGGCTTTGGCACCATAGCATGTAGGCGATTAAAATTATCTAAACTTTTCCGAGCATATTCGGATGCCGCACGCTCCACTGATAGAGCACGACTGCGGCGGATACCGACGCATTCAACGATTCCGCGCGGGTGTTCATCGGAATGCGGAGCGAAACATCACAGCGCTCGAATGTTTTTTGCCGGATACCTACCCCTTCATTGCCGACGATGAAGAGCGCCGGCGCGTCGAATTTTTCGTCGATGATGTTTTGCGAACCACCCATCACGAGTCCGTAGGTGCGGAACCCGACTTTTTTGAGCGCGTCGACGGCCTGGTTCACGTTGCCGATCGAGACGATGGGAATGCGGAACGCCATGCCGGCGGATGATTTCACGACGGTGCCGGTGATCGGTGCCTGGTTGTGGACGGGGAGCAGGATGCCGGCCGCGCCGAACGCAGCGGCGGAGCGGATGATCGCGCCCACGTTATGCGGGTCGGTCAGCTCGTCAAGCAAAACGAGCATGGTATTTTCGGTCGCGCGGAGCCCGGCGATAAACGTTTTAAAATCGAGAAGGAGCGAGCCGGGATCGGTGACCGCGATCACGCCCTGATGCGACGTCTCGCGCCCGACCATGTGCGACATCTCCCGCGCTTTCAAAACTCCCGGCGTGAGATTTAATTTTTTAAGCAGCGCACGCAGTTCGCCGTCGTTGATTTCCGGCGACAAAAAAACCTTCCGCACCGTATGCGGCGCGTGCAGGAGCGCTTCCATGAGCGCGTGCTTTCCGTAGATATAGATCTTTTCGTGATGGGCGGGTCGCTGGGAACGAATGGAATGGGGAGAGTGACGTGCTCGCATGTTATGACGATTGAAATCCCTTCCCTGGTTTCCACGGCACCCCCAACCACGGGAGCAGCCACTGGTCGAGGCCGAGCCAACCGGCATTGCGCCACGCAAGGATCAAAAACAGTTCCACTAAAAGAAGCAGGGGATTGATGCTCACGGTTCCGGCAAAAAGATAGTTGAGGTTCATGAACGCGCCGAAGAAGGCGGCGATCCCGGTGAACGCGCCGAGTATCAATCCGATGCCGACGGCGAGCTCGCCGAGAGTAATAACATATGAGAATAGCGCTGCGTGAGGGATCGCGACCGTACTAATGAATGTCGCATACCATGATGCGACCGCGGGATTTGCGCCAGATGCTTTTGCTATGGCGCCGGAAAAGAATCCGCTTATCGCGGTGCCCGCCTGCGGTCCGATCCAGAGCGGACTCGTCGCTTTCTCCCATCCCGCCATCACCCATTCGTAGCCGACGTACAGGCGGAGCAAAAGCCATACCCACGCCATGCGCGTATCGCCAAATAAAAACTCCGCGAGCTTCGGCTCGGGGATGACGGCGGCCTCGTGCGATGTGTCGAGCATAAGATTATTATACCCTATCGGGCGGAGGGGGTGGGATTCGAACCCACGGTTCCTTGCGGAACGCCGCATTTCAAGTGCGGTGGAATAAACCACTATCCGACCCCTCCATATTTGTTTTTTAATAAATCTTTATTGGTAGGCTTGATTGAATTCTCATTTTTCGGTTGGGCGGTGAGAAGATATTCTTCTCCATTGCTTTTAAAAATATATAGCCAATCATGGATACCCCGACATGCTTTCTTAACTACATATCCCTGAGAATTGGAATGTATCCTTCTTAGACCCACTACTTCAGTGCTCGTATATCGAACCTGGACGCGCCTCAGGCCCTCAGGGCTGTCTACGATAAGATCGTATGCCGCAGACTCAGTAAGTGGTATAGACACATCGTATCCCAAGCGAGTAAAGCTTGCAATTGCTTGAGCCACCGCAGTGTCTCCTTTTTTCTGGGTATCCCTCATACAATAAGTTTGTATGATTTCTGGGATCACTACAATATTTTTTTAACGATTTTTTAATCTTGTGGACCCACCGGGAATCGGACCCGGCCCTTCGCCATGCCATGGCGACGTAATACCACTTTACTATGGGCCCCCGTAAACAATTCGACTTTCGTCTGCCACTCATTCTATATATATTGCGACCGATGCGTCAATCGTCTATAGTGTTTGCAAAGCCCTCGTAGTTCAATGGATAGAACAAATCCGTCCTAAGGATAAGATGAGAGTTCGATTCTCCCCGAGGGCACCTTTGCAAAGCGACCGCGACGCCTGCCGCGCATGGGCGACCAGGATTCTCGTTTCGAATAAAGAGAGAAGTGAGGTAGGATAGGGGAATAATGAATCCAAAAAACATCATTCTTATCTCTGATCCGAGGGTGCTCGCCGTGCCAATCCATGAAGGTGGCAATGAGATGTTTGATCTAAGAAATTCAGAAGAGTTAAAAGTTGATGATCGTAAAAAGCAAGATTCGGATTTCTACTTTCTCGTTAGAAGTGTCGTCGCCCAAAAACTAGTTGAGGCAAAAAAACTTTTGCCCAAAGATATTGCTTTCCTTATTATTGAGGGATATCGCCCTCTCTCGCTTCAGAAAAAATATTTTGATGCGTATTCGCAAGAATTAAAAACATCTCATCAAGATTGGGATGAAAAGCATATCTACGAAGAAGCGAGTAAATTCGTTGCGCCCCCAGATATCATCCCTCCGCACTCGACCGGAGGAGCCATCGATCTGACGCTTGTAGATTCGAATGGAAAAGAATTGGATATGGGGACGCCTGTGAACGCAGACCCAGAAGAGAGCAAAAACAAGTGTTTCATGCAATCCGAAGATATTAGCACTCAAGCAAAACAGAATCGCAAAATATTGGCGGATGCCTTATTGAAATTAGGATTTATAAACTATCCTACGGAATGGTGGCATTGGTCGTACGGCGATAGATATTGGGCTTATTGCACGAATCAAGACGGTGCGCTGTTTGGTCTCCAATAACCGCGACCGAGGTGCTTTGGGAAGAAATAGGAAGGGATCCTCAAGGATGTTTGTGGGGCCTTATCCCCAGAAGTCCGAGATCATGAGAGGGCACACAAAAAAGGGATAGCGATAAAATTGCATTTTCCCGCGATTTCATTTTAACTATCAGAGGAGGAAGGGTGGCTGAGTGGTCGAAGGCGCCGCACTCGAAATGCGGTGTACTCGAAAGGGTACCGTGGGTTCGAATCCCACCCCTTCCGCAAGGAATTTTGGTGTATAGTTAACTGGTGAAAATTCTGATCATCACCGGCGGAAACTCTTCGGAGCGAAAGATCTCTTTGATTTCGGCGCATATGGTTAAAGAGGCACTGCGTAAAAATGGACATAGCGTAACAGTTTTTGATTTTAGAAGAGGATATTCAGAATTGAGAAAAACTCTAAGGAGATTTGATATTATATTTCCCGTCATGCACGGAAACGAAGGAGAGGACGGAACTCTATATCGCTTTCTTCGTTCCGCAAAGAAGTCATATATCGGCTCAGATCCGAAAGGTGCTAAAATCGCCTTCGATAAAATTCTATTCAAGAAATATTGTAATAAGAGGAAGATTCCAACAGCCGATTGGAGGATTGTTAAGACCAGGGACGATGTTAGTCGATTCTGCTTTCCCTGTGTATTAAAAGCAGCTAAAGGAGGGTCTTCACATGAAGTCGCCATTTTATATTCTCCCAACGACGTATCGAGTTCTAAAGTAAAAAAGATATTGAAATTACCTGGACAGTTTTTTGTGGAGAAATTGATAGACGGTAGTGAAATCACGGTTGGAATAGTTCTTGAGAAGACGCTCCCGGTGGTGGAAATTATCCCTCCGAAAGATGATTGGTTTGACTATAAAAATAAGTACTCCGGAGTCTCAAAAGAAATTCCATTTGCTCCATCGGTAGATCCCAAAATACAACGACGGGCGCAAAAAATAGCATTACGACTACACCGAGACTTTAAATTGGGGAGCTACTCCCGAACAGATATGATTGTAAAAAGCGGCATTCCCTATGTTCTTGAAATAAATACGCCAGGAGGAGTAGGCCTTACACCAGAAAGTTTATTACTCAAGGCTGCAAAAGCATCGGGTATTTCTTTCGAACAACTAGTTAAGAAAATGCTCAAAGGGGCGACCTAAGACTAGTTTTATTCGAACATCGTCCCGCACTGCCCGCAGATAGAGATTTTCGTATCTGCGGCACGTCCGCTTATTGCGCAATCGCTTTATTTTCGCTATATTTTCTTCATGTAGGAGCGTCTTGCGCTCGCGATTGGCGCAGCGGCGCGGCGCAATGCCACCTTAGCTCAGCTGTAGAGCAGTGCTTTCGTAAAGCAAAGGTCCCCGGTTCAAATCCGGGAGGTGGCTCACCGATAACAAACTTCAGGCAGCTTCTAGTTTTTTTCCTGTTGCTTAGGGAGGAGGAAATGGATATAATGGCAATATGGGTTATGAGTCGTTAGAAAGAGAATCTGCGGAGCCGATTCAGCCATCTTTCGATTTTGGGAGATTTCAGGCGCTTTGTTTTGATGAAGAGGGCGCCACGACAATAGAACTTACCGAGAGGGATGGAAAATTCTACGACGATGATGGAAGTGTCTTTGAGCAGCAGAGACCGGGTATCTATAGACTGAAGGAGCGTCGTCCTCCGGGATATAGACCTCTCTATGAAAAAATAAAGGCAGCCCATCCTGCCCGGAGTGAGCGGGATATCGAAATTGCAACGAACCAAGTACTAAACGATCGGCGGCTTGCTGAGAAACGTGCGAAAGGAATTGGTCCCAAGAAAAAAAAGAGAGGGGATATTGATAAAAATTAATATCCATAATGGACTATACCGAAGCGCTCAACGAATTGGACATCGAAGCTCGCCGGTTGGGCGAGCGTCTTTGACCTAGCGGAGAAAAGAAAGCAGATTGCCGCGCTCGAAGCGGAGATGTCGTCCGCCGGTTTTTGGAATGATCGGCAGAATGCGGATGCAAAGATCCGCGAGCTTGGCGAGTTGAACGATGTCGTTTCAAAATACGAGGACATTCGCACGGGCATCGATAGCTTGAAGCTTCAGTTCGACGAGGACGCTTTTTATGAAGTGAAGCGAAAATTCCGTGAGTTCGAACTCACTCAGCTTTTTACCGGTCGCTACGACAAGCAGTCGGCGGTGCTTGCGATCTATCCGGGCGCCGGTGGCGAAGACGCGGAGGACTGGGCGCGGATGCTCGGCGCGATGTACGAGGGCTATGCGCACGAGCGTGGGTGGAAGGTACGCGTGGTGGACGATAACCTGCGCTCGCGCACGATCGAGATAAGCGGCGCATACGCCTACGGTTATTTAAAGAACGAACAAGGCGTGCATCGCCTCGTGCGCATCTCACCGTTCTCGCCGAAAAAGTTGCGGCATACGGGATTCGCGCTTGTGGAAGTGATCCCGGACCTTCCCGCGCTCGATGAATCGAAGTTACAGATTCCCGAAGCGGACCTGCGTTTCGAATTCTCCCGCTCCGGCGGACCGGGTGGTCAGAATGTGAACAAAGTGGAGACGGCGGTGCGCGTGGTGCATATCCCGACGGGCATTGCTATCAGCTCGCGTGCCCAGCGCTCCCAGCAGCAGAACCGCGAACAGGCGGTGAAGATCTTGAAAGCGCGGCTTTTCCAGTTGATGGAGCAAGAAAAAGTGGAAGAGGTCGGCGCTCTCCGCACAAAAGTGAAACCCGAGTGGGGAAGCCAGATACGTTCCTACGTTTTGAATCCCTATCAAATGGTAAAAGATCATCGCACTGACGCCGAAACATCGCGCGTGGATGAAGTGCTGGCGGGAAATATCGATATGTTCATCGAGGCGATGTTGGAGAGAAAGGAAAAATAGTGTATCATTAAACACGTGATTGTTTTCCAGGGAATTTCCAAGCATTATACGGGCCATGGGGTCGCGCTTGAGGATGTGAACTTTCAAATAGACCCGGGCGAATTTGTTTCCCTCGCGGGCCGCTCGGGCGCTGGAAAGTCCACTATCATTAAACTGCTGATCGGAGAAGAAAAACCCTCGAAAGGGCGTGTTTTTTTCGGGCAGTATGAGGTGAATAAATTACAAGACAACGAACTGCCGGCCTTTCGGCGCCATATCGGCGTCGTGTTCCAGGATTTTCGCCTTTTGCCGACCAAGACCGCGTACGAAAATGTCGCGTTCGCGCTGGAAGTTGCCGGCCGGCCCCAGCGGGAGATCGCGGAACTTGTGCCTCAAGTATTGGACATGGTGGGGTTGGGGGATAAGATGAAGAACTTTCCGCATGAGCTTTCCGGCGGCGAGCGCCAGCGCGTCGCGATTGCGCGCGCGATGATCCATCGGCCGGAAGTCGTGATTGCCGACGAGCCGACGGGCAACCTCGATCCGTTCCATACGTTCGAGATCATAAAGTTATTGGAGAAGATCAATCAGCTTGGAACGACCGTGGTGCTCGCCACGCACGATAAAGAGGTCATTAACAATCTTGAGAGAAGGGTGATAACATTGGACAAGGGCCGCCTCATCCGCGACGAACAGAAAGGGAAATATATTTTAGTATAACCATGTTCACTATTATTTCGCGCATCTTCCATTTCGGTTTCAAGAATTTCTGGCGCAACGGATGGCTTTCCGCCGCGACGATCGCGATCATGACGCTCGCGTCCATCGGATTCCTCGGCCTTATTATATTCGGTGTCATCACGCATGCGGCCGCGGCGGCCATTCAGGACAAGATCGACATCAGCGTTTATTTCAACACCAATACATCGGAAGATGAAATTTTAAATATTCAGCAATCGCTCGAAGGGCTTTCACAGGTGGCAAGCGTGGATTATATCTCACAGGACCAGGCGCTCGCCACATTCCAGCAAAATCATGCGAACGATCCGACCGTCAGCCAGGCCGTGAACGAACTCGACACGAATCCGCTCGAAGCGTCGCTGAACATCAAGGCGAAGGACCCCAGCGAGTACCCCGCCATCAATGATTATTTGACGTCGCCGGGTCTCGCTTCGTATATCGACACCATCAGCTATTCGCAGAACCAGGATGTGATCAACCGCCTGGCCGCGATCGTGCGCGACGTTTCGATCGGGGGATGGATCGTGACGATCTTCCTCGCGCTTGTCGCGGGACTCGTCATGTTCAATACGATCCGTCTCGCCATCTATTCCAACCGCGAGGAGATCGGCGTGATGCGCGTGGTGGGCGCATCGAACAGTCTCGTGCGCGGCCCGTTCGTGGTGGAGGGCATGATTTGGGGGACGATTGCCGCGCTTATCAGTCTGATTGTCTTCGCGCCCACATTGTATTTTGTCTCACCCTATATGAACGAGTTCATTCCGGGACTCAACATATTCCAATATTTCTACACGCACATCATCCAGCTTTTTATCTACGAGTTGCTGTTCGGCGTCATTATCGGAGCCCTCTCCAGTTTTTGGGCCGTACGCCGTTATTTGAGGAATTAAATCCGCGTAACGCGGGGTTTTTATGACCAACGGAAATTTTTCACACGATATGCCCCCGCCATCGCCGCCTCCGCCGGAGGATCCGCGGCCGTCTTCGCACGATGCCGTGGCCGCGTCGCGCAAAAAAAAGGCGAAGCGGCGATTGATCGCCATCGCCGTTGCGGTGGTCGTTATCGCCATCGCTGCCTGGTATATCCGGAGATCACTTTCCTTGCCGTTGCAGAACGTTACCCCGGCTGGCGCTTCCGTTGAGACCTCGGTGAGCAGCAGCCAGCTCGCACAGAATTTTTCCGCGCCATCGCCGCTGCAGCAGGCCGCTAAGGTTATCCCTAAGAAGGCGAATACGCTCACGGATGCGGGAGTGATCGTGCAGACGAATCTTCAGCGCGCGCAAAACGGTAATCTCCCCCCACTTACGGAGAATCCCACGCTCGATGACATCGCCACGCTTCGCATTGCTGATATGTTTGCTCAGCAATATTTTGCGCACGTCGGTCCGCAAGGGGAAAGCGCGATCACCGTGGCGAGCAGCGTGGGGTATGCCTATCTTGCATTGGGAGAAAATCTTGCGCTGGGAAATTATGCTGGCGACGCCGGCGTCGTGAGCGCCTGGATGGGAAGTCCCGGCCACCGCGCGAACATTTTGGATATGCATTACACGCAGATCGGCGTCGCCGTGCGCGAAGGGATGTTCCAAGGGGCTGAGACGTGGATCGCCGTGCAGGTGTTTGGCAGGCCGGCTTCTGATTGTCCCGCGCCGGACGCGAATGTGGAGACCACCATCAACCTTGCCGAGAATCAGATTAATGCCATGGCGGTCCAACTCCAGTCGGATAAGATCGCCATCGATGCCATGGATCCGCAGTCCGGCCCCGACTACAATACGCAAGTGGAGAATTACAACGACCTTGCCGCGCAGTACAACAACCTCGCCGCCGAAACAAAAACCGCCATCACCGCCTACGACGCCGAGGTGACCGCGTTTAATGCATGCTTGGAGGAATAGACTTTAGAGCGATGTTCGAACAGCGTTCGGAAATAGTATGATGAAGCGTTGATAATAAAAAAAGGACCCTTCGCGGTGTGTTGCGAAGGGTGCCATTGTTATGCTGAGTCTTTAGTTAATGGGCTGTTCTGAGTTTGCTGGCGGTGATGACTTTGCTCTTTGCCAGCAGGCTTCGCAACTTAGGATATGCAGACTGACCTTCGCGCGAATCTTCGCAGAACGACGACGGTTGAGTTTTCCAAGAAGGAACAACTGCATCGCGCCCTTAAGCTCTGGTTTGCTGCATACAGGGGGTACTTTGCGTGGTTTGGTTTCGGGCATGGAATCCCTCCTATCCTCCTGCTTCTTTTCCATGAATTCCACAAACAGTGCCAATGTTCCCATGGTTCTTTCCTCCTCAGATTTTTTCTCAAAGACCATGCGGGTATTCAAGAATGGCCACGTTCATTAGAACATAGCCCCAAATATATTGCAAGTTCATCGTACTGGCAAAAAACGCCTTATTTTGTTACCCTTTCCGTATATGTTGCAAATCTCGCTTAAGGCAGAGGACATTTTTCATATCGGCAGTTTTCCGGTCACGAATGCCGTTTTGTTGGCCTTCATCGTGCTCATCGTGCTTTCGGTTTTGGCGATTACGCTCAGGAACAAGCTCACGATGATTCCCGGAATGTTCCAGAATGTCGCTGAGATTGTGCTCGAGGGCGCGCTGGGCCTCATGGATTCGGTGCTGGGTAGCCGCAAGGAATCAGAAAAATATCTGCCGATCGTTTTCACCATTTTTCTTTTTGTGCTTTTTTCCAACTGGTTCGGGCTTGTTCCCGGCGTCGGATCGATCACGATTGGCCAGGGAGCGAACGCGGTGCCCCTGCTCCGCTCGCCCGCGAGCGACCTTAACTTTACGCTTGCGCTCGCGCTCATCGCCGTCACGATGATCAACGGGTTCGGCATCGCCGCGATGGGACTCCGCGCGCGCTTCTCGGTTTTTTTCAACTTTGAGAGCCCGCTCAAGTTTTTCGTGGGCATACTTGAGCTTATCTCTGAATTTGCTAGAATTATCTCGTTCACGTTCCGTCTTTTCGGCAATGTGTTCGCCGGCGAAGTACTGCTCGCGATCATGGCACTCCTTGTGCCATATCTCGTTCCGTTGCCGTTCATGTTTTTGGAAATATTCGTCGGATTCATTCAGGCATTCATTTTTGGAATGCTCACTCTTGTATTCGTGTCATTGGCGGTTACTCCTCACGAAGGTGAGAATGCGGGCCACTGATGCGCGGATGCTCAAATAAAAAAGGTCGGGAAAGTATATGACTAGAAAAAGTATTAAATAATCATTATGGATGTTAACAGTATGCGGCTTCTCGCTACCGCGATCGTGATGGGATTAGGTTCCCTCGGTCCCGGACTTGCGATCGGCTGGATCGGTTCAAAGTCGGTCGATGCGATCGGAAGGAATCCGGAAGCGTCGTCCAAGGTACAGACCATGGCGATCCTCGCCATCGCGTTCGCGGAAGCGGTCGCCATTTATGCGCTCGTTATCGCGCTTATCATTAAATTCGTCGCATAGTCCTGGCGTGCAGTAGAAATAAAAATGGAACAGCTATTGGATCAATTAGGCATCAATTGGCAACTCCTGCTCAGTCAGGCGGTCAATTTTATTTTGCTTTTGATCGTGTTGCGGATATTTGTTTATAAGCCGTTGCTCAAGCTACTGCACGACCGTCGCGAGAAGATCGAAGGGGGGCTTGTGAAGGCCGAAGAGGCCGAACGGCGACTCCATGAAGTCGATCTTATCAGTAAGGGAAAGATAAAAGATGCGGAGCATGAGGCGATCGCCATCTTGAAGCGGACGGAATCTGACGCGAAGACGTTGGAAGAAAAGCTCCTTGCCGAAGCAAAGCACCGGGAAGAAGAGGCAATGAAGAGCGCCGCCATGCGGCTGCGCTCGCAAGAAGAAGAATCTCGCCGGGCGCTCGATAAGGAAGCGGCAGCGCTCGTGCGCTCTGCCATCACGAGAACGGTCGAACTCGCACCGGAGCATATCGATGACGCGCTGATCGCAAAAGCGGTAAGCGAAGCCAAACACGCCGCATGAAATACGCACCACACGTTTATGCCAAGGCGCTCGTAGAAGTGTTGAGCGACACGAAAAGTACCGGAGCAAAGGATGATGCCGTGATCGCGAAGAATTTCATCGCGCTCGTAAAGAAGAACGGCGATGAGGCGCATTTAAAAAAGATTCTGGAAGAAGCATCGCGGTTCGCGCGCGGGAAGAGCGGCGTGCGGAAGGTCGCCATCGAATCGGCGCGCGCGCTTCAACCGTCGCAGAGAAAAGCGGTGGAACATTTTATCAAGCCGGGCGATGTGGTGGAGGAGCGGATCGATACGGAACTCGTCGCGGGAATAAAAATAATCCTGAACGACGAACTGCAGTTCGATGGGTCGCTGAAGCATAAGCTGGACCGGATGCTGGGAAGCGTATAACCCCGTTACCGCCATTTCAAATATTATATGTCATACGAAATAATCGAAAAATTAAAAAAGGATATCGAGGGCTACAAAGAAAAGCCCGAATGGGCCGAGGTCGGTCGTGTCATTGAGGTCGGCGACGGCATCGTGCGGATCCTCGGGTTGCGCAACGCGGTGAGCCAGGAGGTGCTTATTATAGAGACCGTCCACGGCGAACGCCCGGCGCTCGCGCTCAGCTTGGAAGAGGAATCCATCGGCGGTCTTGTACTCGGCGATTTCCTTTCGGTCGCGGTGGGGGACACCGTGCGGCGCACGGGCGATATTCTTTCTATAGAAGTAGGGGATGAATTGATCGGCCGCGTTGTCGATCCGCTCGGCGTCCCACAGGACGGGCAGGGTCCGGTGTTCCCGACAGGCGCCACTTCGAAGGGCGGCCACGGCGCCTCAAGTGGCGGCCACGTAGTCCAGCGCAATCCGCTCGAGGCGCGCGCGCCGGGCATTCTGGAACGCGAATCGGTGAACACGCCCTTGCATACGGGCATCAAGGCGATTGACGCGCTGATCCCGATCGGCCGCGGACAGCGCGAGCTTATCATCGGCGACCGCCAGGTGGGCAAGACCGCCGTCGCGCTCGATGCGATCCTGAACCAAAAGAACGACACGGGCCGCCGCACGCCGATCTGCATTTACGTCGCGATTGGCCAGAAGGAATCAAAGATCGTAAAGATCGCGGAGACGCTCAAGAAGTTCGACGCATTCAAGTACAGCATCATCGTTTCCGCGTCGGCGGGATCGCCGGCGGCAATGTGGTACCTTGCTCCGTACGCAGGATGCGCGATCGGCGAATATTTCCGCGACAAGGGCATGGACGCATTGATCGTCTACGATGATCTTTCAAAGCACGCATGGGCGTATCGCCAGATCTCTTTGTTGCTCCGCCGCCCGCCGGGCCGTGAGGCATATCCGGGCGACGTTTTCTACTTACACTCCCGTTTGTTGGAGCGCGCCGCGAAGCTTTCCAAAGAGAAGGGCGGTGGATCACTCACCGCGCTTCCGATCGTGGAAACCCAGCTCGGCGATGTTACCGCATATATCCCGACGAATATCATCTCTATCACCGACGGCCAGATCTATCTTGAGACCGATCTCTTCAACCAGGGCCAGCGCCCTGCGTTGAACGTCGGCATTTCGGTATCGCGCGTCGGTTCCGCCGCGCAGACGAAAGCGATGAAAAAAGTTGCAGGCAAATTGAAGCTCGCGCACGCGCAGTTCCGGGAACTCCAGGCGTTTGCGCAATTTGCCACGGACGTGGACGAGGCGACCCGCAAGAGAATTCTGCAAGGCCAGAAGATTAACGAGATTCTCAAGCAGGATGACCAGGACCCGCTGCCCGTGGAGCGGCAGGTGTGCGTGTTCTACGCGGTGCTCAATAATTATTTCGAGAACGTCGCCGTGGAGGATATCAAAAAAACACAGAACGAGTTTATCGATTACCTCGATACCCTTCACGAGGAGGATATTCTGAAGCCGATCCGCGAGACGGGAGAGTTCACCGAAGAAACCGAAAAGAAATTAAAGGAAGCGATAGGGCGTTTCCTCATAAAATAAAGCAATGGAATCCGGACAAAGCCTCAAGCGACGCATGAAGAGCGTCCAGAATATCGGGCAGATCACGAAAGCGATGGAGCTTGTGTCCGCCACCAAGATGCGGCGTAGCCAGGAGCTCGCGCTCACGTCGCGCCCCTATGCGTATGCCGCGCTTGAACTATTAGGCATTCTCTCCTCGTTGAAGGACGTCCCAACACCGGAGCTTTTCCGGAAGCGCCCGATAGAAAAAACCGCGTTCCTCCTTATGATGTCCGATCGCGGCCTCGCCGGTTCGTTCAATGGCGCCGTCATCCGTGAGTTCGAGAAATATATGAAAGCGAACAACATTGACATCCTTGACCCGCGCTACTCTTTTATTGCCATCGGCCAGAAGGCAAAGAGTTATCTTGACCGCAGGAAGGGGCATGTGATCGCGTCGTTCAATCGCATCGGCGATGTGAGCAATATCCTCGAAGCGGAGCCGATCGCGGATTTTCTGATCGACGGATATGTGCGCCGCGACTTTGATTCGTGTATCGCGTTTTTTACGACGTTCGTCACCGCCCTTCGGCAGGATCCGGTCGTGCGCGAGTTCCTTCCAGTGAGCTACGACGCGATCAGGCAGTCGGTTGAGGAAACGATCCCGCGCGCGGGACGGTATTCCGAATATGCAAAGTCGGAAACGTTTTTGGATGGTAAGGAAAAAGAATATATCATCGAACCGTCGCCGAAGGAAGTGTTGGACGAACTGGCGCCGAAATTGTTGAAGATCCGCCTGTATCACGCGATCCTCGAGGCGAACGCCTCCGAGCATTCGGCGCGGCGCGTGGCGATGAAGAACGCATCCGACAACGCGTCCGACCTTTCGGAGGAACTTACCATGGTTTACAATAAGACCCGTCAGGCGGGCATCACGGCGCAGATCATCGAGATCACGTCGGGGGCGCAATCGCTCCAATAGCCGCTCCTTGGTGTTCATTTATATGATAAAATTGTTGTATGGGAAAACTGATCGCGGCGAACTGGAAGGAGCATCCAAAGACGGAGGCGCAGGCGCTTGCGCTTTTTAGGGCCGTGGCGAAGATGAAGCGGGGGAGCGGCGCGGAGGTGGCGATAGTCCCGCCCTTTATTTATTTAGAGGAAGTGGCGCGGGTATTCAAAAAAATGTCACCGTCTTCGCGGGCGGGGCTTTCGCTCGGCGCGCAGGATGTTTTTTGGGAAGAGGAGGGCGCATACACGAGCGAGGTCGGCCCCGCGATGCTCCGTTCGCTCGGCGCAAAATATGTGATCATCGGCCACTCGGAGCGCCGCAAATTTGCAAAGGAGACGGACGCAATGATCAATAAAAAAATCGCGCTTGCCGCGCGCGACGGCCTCAAAATAATTTTGTGCGTCGGTGAGCCATTTTCGGTGCGGAAGCAGGGCGTCGCGATCGCAAAAAAATTCGTGGCGGGGCAGCTGGCAAAAGACCTGAAGAATATTTCGATGAAGCCGGGGAGCTTATATGTTGCATACGAGCCCATCTGGGCCATCGGCACGGGCAGGAGTGATAAGCCCGAGGATGCGCGTACGATGGCGATATTCATTAAAACGCTATTAAAGAAATCAAGGCGCATTTCGCCCCGATTTCTCTATGGCGGATCGGTGAATGGCAGGAATGCCGCCGATTATGTACAATTAAAAGACATAGACGGGGCGCTTGTGGGGGGCGCCAGTCTAAAGGCCGATGAGTTCAAAAAAATAATTAACGCAATATAACGTAAAAAATATGAATGAATCAAAATTTTGGTTTTGGATACTGTTGGATGCATTGTTGGCGGCGCTTTTTATAGGGATCATGGGGATCGGATTTCCGGCAGTCGTACAGTGGGCGGCATCGGTGCCGCCGGCGCGGACGATCACGGTGACGGCGCAGGGAATGACGACGGCGACGCCGGACCTTGCGGAAATAACATTTTCCGTGGTCTCGCAAGGACAGAATCCGCAGACGCTAACATCGAACAATACCGACAAGATGAACGCGGTGCTACAGTTTGTGTCATCAGAGAACATCGCTTCGAGCGACATCGCGACGACGGGGTACGACCTTGAGCCGACCTATCAGTACGACAGCACCACGCAGACCAGCTTCATCACTGGCTACACGCTCACGCAGACGGTGACGGTCAAGATCCATGATCTTTCGAACGTTGCCACAGTGCTCGGTGGCCTGACGCCGCTCGGCGTGAACCAGGTCGGCGGCGTAGACTTTACCTTCAACGACCCTGACACATTCCTTGCTGTCGCGCGCGCGGATGCAATGAACAAGGCGGAAACGAAAGCAGTACAAATGGCATCCGAGGCGGGCGCATCGCTTGGCGAAGTGGTAAATGTTTCGGAGAATGGTATTGTTCCGGGACCCATTCCAGTCTACAACGTGATGGCATCGACGGCGCTTGGCGCATCGGCGCCGGCATCGACGCCGAACATCCAACCGGGATCGCAGGAGGTGACGGATAATGTGACGATAACCTACGCGCTCAGATAACATTTCGGATTGGA
>DATKHM010000058.1:0-3082 GCA_035510235.1 Minisyncoccota bacterium
CTTTTATACCCACCTTATCCGGCGTCAAAAGATCTCTGCGCGCTCGGCGGCATGGTCAACAACAATTCCGGTGGCGAGAAGACGCTTGCATATGGAAAGACCGAGGACTTCGTGGAGTCCATGAATCTTGTGATGAGCGACGGCGAGTTGCACACGCTCGCGCCGCTCGCGGGCGACGCGCTTGCCGCCAAGCTCGCCGAGCAAAGCTTTGAAGGCGATCTCTATCGCAATCTGCATAAGCTTCTCGAAGACAATTACGACGTCATCAAAGCGGCCAAGCCGGATGTTTCCAAGAATTCCGCCGGTTACTATTTATGGAATGTGTGGGACCGCAAAACCGGCGTATTCGATATCACGAAAGTGATCGTCGGTTCGCAGGGAACGTTCGGGATGCTCACCGAAGCGAAGCTCCGGCTTGTGCCGCTCAAGAAGCATTCGCGCCTGTGCGTCGTGTTTTTGAAAGACCTTGCTCCGGTCGGCGATCTTGTGGAGTTGCTATTGCCGTTCCATCCAGAAAGCATCGAGTCCTATGATGACAAGACGATGCAGTTCGCGGTCAAGCTGTGGCGTCAGGTAATCGCTTCCATGAAGGGTAATGTGATCACGCTTGGATTCCAGTTTTTGCCGGAGATCTGGATGGTGCTCCGCGGCGGCATGCCGAAGATGATCATGTTGGTAGAGCTGACCGGCGACGATGAAAAAGAATTGGTGGGGAAGCTTGAAACAGTGAGCGCCGCGGTCCGGGATTTTGCAAAGACCCACGCCGGCATCCAAGTGCATCCGATCCGTACCGAGCAGGAAGAAGAAAAATACTGGACGATCCGCCGCGAAAGTTTTGCGTTGTTGCATAACAATACGACCGGCAAGGACACGGCGCCCTTCATCGACGACTTCATCGTAAAGCCGGAATATATGGCGGAGGTTTTGCCGCAGGTGAACGCGATCTTGGACAAATACAAGAAAGATCTTATCTACACCATCGCCGGCCATCCGGGCAACGGCAACTTTCATATCATCCCGCTGATGGACCTTAGAGACCCTCGCGTGCGTGCGTTGATCCCCGTCATTTCGGAAGAGGTCTATCAACTGGTATTCAAATATAAGGGATCGATCACGGCGGAGCATAACGACGGCCTGATCCGTACGCCGTACCTTGAGGAGATGTACGGGCTGAAGATCGAAGCACTATTTATAGAGGTGAAGAAGATTTTTGACCCGTTGAATATCTTTAATCCCGGCAAGAAAGTGGGCGGGAGCTTGCAATACAGCGAGGACCATATCCAATCGACACAGTAAGAGGAGCGCATTTTTACGCCGCCACGCGTCGCTTCCGCGTCTTTAACTTTTCTTTAACATCACTTTGGTATGGTGGGTGTGTGAGGACGCGTGTACGCACCATCTCCTATTTTCTTTCGATTGTCGCCGTCGCAGCGATATTCTTCAGCGTCGAGTTCGTCACTGAAAAATATTTCTATCCGAACGACGAAGTGGTTGATATTCTTGCCGCCATCATCGGTGCCCTCTCATTTGCATGGTGCAAACGGTTTTTCGACCGCGTGACGGACCGGATCTTTTCCCGCGGACCACGCGATGACCGTGCGGAATTCCTCACAAATATTTCCCATGAGCTTCAGACGCCGATCGCGATCTTGCGCGGGAATGTCGAGGTCTTACAAAGAAGGAGCATCACGGATGCGGAGCGCGCTTCGGCGGAGCGGGTGATCGTAACGACGCTCGACGGCATGTCGCGCCTGATCGGCAATGTCCTTGAGAGCGCAAAATTGAAATTTTCCAAAAAGATCGTGCATGAAGATACTATTCTCGTGGGCGCATTATTGCGCGAGACCCATGAAGATTGTTTTCTCTTGGCTGAAGACAAAGGCATTCGCCTGTCGGTCGAGGTGGCGACGAGTGAAGCGTCGAAAGAAGATCTTTCGCTGCGTGGAAATCGGGACCGGTTAAAAGAGGTGTTGTTGAACCTTATTAGTAATGCGCTCAAGCATACTGCGCGCGGCGGGAAGGTGGTATTGCGTGCGGAACGGGCCGGAACCGCCGCGCGCATCAGTGTGGAAGATTCGGGATCCGGCATCGCCCCGGAGGAATTGCCGCACATCTTCGAACGGTTTTACCGGATCGAGAACGGCACCGCGGCCACGCCCGGAACGGGACTCGGCCTCAATATCTGTCGGGAGATCATCGAGGCGCACGGCGGAAAGATCACCGTGGAGAGCGAATGGGGGAAGGGGAGTCGCTTCATTATCTGTCTTCCGTTATCCCCGCCTGCGGGCGAATCCGCTCCACTACCCGCATCTGCTATAATTAACTCATGATATCAACCACTATGGCTTCCAAAAAAATCTATCTTCAGCCGGAATCGAGCGACCTCATGCTCGATCAGCAGGACAAGAAATATGTCCTTAAGTTGCGCGATCTTCCCGCCGATGAGAAACCGCGCGAGAAGCTCGTTAAATACGGGCCGTCGGCGCTTTCGCTTGCGGAACTGTTTGCTGTCGTGTTGAACGTGGGTACTAAAAAAGAAGAGGTGCTTGCGATGTCGCGTCGCTTGCTCAAAGAATATGGCGACAGCGCGATCGTCAATCAGAAGGATCCGGAAAAGATTAAAGAGCTGCTTGGTATCCCGCTCGGCAAGGCCTGCCAGATCGTCGCGTGTTTCGAGCTCGGCCGGCGATTCTTCAAGACGCCGGATGGCAGGAAACCGATGATCATCCGCACCGCGAGCCAAGTCTATGCATATTTAAAGGATATGCAGGATCTTCCCAAAGAGCATTTGCGCGGACTGTATCTCGATGCGCATTATCAGTTGATCCATGACGAGGTCGTTTCCATCGGCACGCTCACGTCGAATATCATCCATCCCCGCGAAGTATTCCGCCCGGCGCTCGAATATTCCGCATCGGCGGTGATCCTCGCGCATAACCATCCCTCCGGCGTCGCGAAGCCGAGTGACGCGGACATTGCGATCACGCGCCAGATCGTAGAGGCGGGCAAGATCCTTGGCATCAGCCTGCTCGACCACGTGATCGTCACGAAAAACAAGTTCGAGAGCGTGCCGGTGGAGTAC
>DATKHM010000059.1:0-9744 GCA_035510235.1 Minisyncoccota bacterium
AGGCCAAAGCGCACTCGAGGGTACTGTCCAAGATGGTTCCATGGTGGCATACCCCCAAAATTATGATCCGACGAATCTTGCAAGTTCGACATTCTCGGTTTCAAGTACCATTTCTTCCACCGCAAGCATTACTACGGCACCTCCGAACAACTGGGTACCGCCGCCGGTGCAATAAATAAAAACGCTCTCCATACGGGCATTACTAGTGCGCCTGTCGATAATTTATCGCTTCCTGCTATTTACCCTTAGTTTTAAGCCATTAGCAATCCTCCTTTGAGATTGACAATAGCTCTTTCTGGGCTATAATTGATATGTATCCGGGCGAAAGAAGGTATACTTAACGTATAGAGAGCAGCTTTTTTAAGAACTTTTTAATTCGCCGGAGCGTATAGTTAAGAATAAAATCACATGCCAAACTTTCATCGTTTCACCATAAAAGCGCAGGAGGCGTTGCAGAATGCGCAGGAGATCGCGGCAAAGAAAAATCACGGAGAGCTGAAGTCACTCCATCTTTTGGCCGCGCTTTTGGAAGATGAGCAGTCGCTCGTGATCCCGGTTTTGGAACGCTCCGGCGTTAACCTCGAGACTTTGGACGAGCAGATCGAAGTGGAACTCGATCGCATCCCGCCCATCGTCAGCAACTCGGCGCTCGGTCAGCTTTATCTTTCGCAGGAATTGATGAAAGTGCTCGATCAGGCGGCGAAGGTCGCGGCACAGCAGAAGGACGAGTTTGTGTCGTGCGAGCATCTTCTGCTCGCGCTGCTCGACGTGAATGGCACCGCAAAGTCGCTGCTCGAAAAGTTCGGCGTGCGGCGCGAGAGCGCGTTCCGCGTGTTGGCGCAACTGCGGGGTTCGACACGCGTCACCGACGAGACGCCCGAGAGCAAATTCCAGGTGTTGGAAAAATATGCGATCAATCTGAGCGATAAAGCAAAAGCGGGGGAGCTTGATCCGGTCATCGGCCGCGAGGAAGAATTGCGCCGCCTCATGCAGGTGCTCTCGCGCCGCACCAAGAATAATCCGTGCCTGATCGGCGAGCCGGGCGTGGGAAAGACTGCAATAGTAGAGGGATTGGCTCAGCGTATCGCATCGGGCGACGTGCCGGAGCTTCTTAAAGGTAAACAAGTTTTAATGTTGGACCTCGGCTCGCTCATCGCTGGAACAAAATTTCGCGGCGAGTTCGAAGACCGTCTGAAGGCATTTATGAAGGAGGTGAAGAACGCATCGGGCAATATTATTCTTTTTATAGACGAGATACATACGATCGTCGGCGCCGGCGCTGCGGAGGGCGCCATCGACGCATCTAATTTATTGAAGCCCGCTCTCGCGCGCGGCGAACTCCACGCGATCGGCGCGACCACCATCCGCGAATATCAGAAGTATATAGAGAAGGACCCGGCGCTCGAGCGGCGCTTCCAGCCTATTATAGTAGAGGAACCGACGATCGAGGATTCGATCTCCATTTTGCGTGGGCTCAAGGAGAAGTATGAGATCCATCATGGCATGCGCATCAGCGACGAAGCGATCGTCGAGGCGGTCAACCTTTCGGCGCGTTACATCACCGACCGATTTTTGCCGGACAAGGCCGTGGATTTGATAGACGAGGCGGCCGCGGCGCGCCGGTTAGAGTCGGAGAGTTTGCCGAAAGAGATCGACCGGGCGCGCCGCGAGATCACCCGGCTTGAGATCGAAAAGCAGGCGCTTTCGCAGGAAGGGCAGAAGAGCGCCACCGCCGACCGCATCAAGGAGATCGACAAGCAGCTTGCTCTATTAAAGGAGCAGAACGACGAACTGTCGAGCAAGTGGCATTCGGAAAAGATAAAATTTGAGACACTTCACCAGCTTCGCCAGAAAGTAGATAACTTAAAGCGCGAGGCGGAGGTGGCGGAGCGGGAAGGCAACCTCGAGCGCGTGGCGCAGATCATGTACGGCGAGCTTCCTGCCGCCGAGAAGGATTTCCAGATGTTCGAAAAGAAGAACTTCGGCGGCCCGGCGACATCGTCGGGAGCGAAAGGCAAAAGGGCGAAAGGCTCGACCGCCGCCGCCGCGACCGATCGTTTCCTTAAAGAATCGGTGGACAAAGAAGACGTCGCGGCAGTAGTTGCGGTATGGACCGGCATTCCGCTGAAGAGGATGCTCGAGACCGACAGCGATAAACTCATCCGCATCGAGGACGTTTTGCGCGAACGCGTGATCGGCCAGGATGAGGCGATCGCTTCGGTATCTTCCGCATTGCGCCGCTCCCGCGCGGGACTTTCCGACGAGAACCGCCCGATCGGGTCGTTTATGTTCCTTGGTCCCACAGGCGTAGGAAAGACCGAACTCGCGCGGACGCTTGCGGAATTTATGTTCAACGACGAAAAAGCGCTCGTGCGGGTGGATATGTCCGAATATATGGAGCGGCATGCGGTCAGCCGCCTGATCGGTTCGCCGCCGGGTTACGTTGGCCATGAGGAAGGCGGCCAGCTTACGGAGATCGTCCGCCACCGGCCGTACAGCCTTATCCTTTTTGATGAGATCGAAAAAGCGCATCCCGAAGTGTTCAATTTGCTCCTACAGGTATTGGACAACGGGCGTCTTACCGACAGCAAGGGCAAAGTCGTCAACTTCAAGAATTCCATCATCATCATGACGTCCAACGTCGGAAGCGAACACTTGAAGGCGATGTCCCGCATCGGATTCAGCTCGGATGATGCTAAGGCCTCTATAGAAGAAGGGGATTATCGCGAAAAGGTGATGGAAGCATTGCGCGGAAGCTTCCGTCCTGAGTTTTTGAACCGCATCGATGACGTGGTCATCTTCAACCCGCTTCGCAAGAACGATATCGAGAAGATTGTGGACATTCAGATCAAGCTGATCGAAAAGCGTCTTGCGGACCGCCATATCAAGCTGGAGATCGAATCCGCGGCGCGCATCCACCTCGCAAAAGAAGGCTTCAGCGCAGAATACGGCGCTCGCCCCTTGAAGCGATTGATGCAGAAGGTTATCCTTGATAAGCTGGCGGACAAGATCATCCGCGGCGAATTCAAAGATGGCGGAAAAGTTAAGGTCAATTTTAAAGCGAACGAACTGGTCTTTAGTTCTTAAGGCCGTTATTTTTGGGGTCGCGTGGTGGGCATTGCCGTTCTGGCTGTTTCTTCTTATTGCGCTCTATCTTTATTTCATCCCGCTCACGGGTACCGGAAAAGTCGCGGCGCCTTTTTTTGTATTGCTTTTGATCTCGCTATTTCAAAACCAGAACGCCCTCGCAGCGGTCCTCTTTGCAGCACTATTCTACTTTATTATCCTTATCAAAGATCTTCTCATCATCGACCGCCGCACCGCGCACGAAGTCCTTATGCTCGTGTTGTCCTATCTGCTTGTACGGAGCTTCTTTCTTAAGACCGGTGGCTCGCTTGGCGGGTGGGCGCTTTTGTATAGTCTTATCGTCGCGTGGGCGGTGAGCGCCTTGATCACAAGCTTCGTCAAAAACTTTTCTCCCGTCGCCGCAGGGGCGCCGGAGCAGGATCCGGCAGAGGCTGGTCTGCGCGAAGCGCGCCTCTTCCGCGGCATGCTCGGCTGGATGACGTTCCTGCTTATGTGGCAATTGCTCATTGTGGGGATGTTCCTCCCGCTCGACTTCCTTTACCAGTCGGCGATCGTTTTTCTCGTGGCCGCTATCCTTATCGATCTCGTGCCGCAATACGTCTTTGGCGAACTCTCACGCATAAAAGTGCTTGCCACCGGAACGGTGCTCTTTGCCTTGCTCACTATTGTGGCCGCCTCCGCGCGGTGGGTTTTATAAGCAGCGGGCGCCCTCTCTGCCCGCTAAAAAATTTAATATAAATTTAATGTGGGTTTGATATCATGGGTTTGTCGTTAAAAGACAACCTTAGCCATGAATCAAAATCTATCGACGCTCACAAAAATAGGGAACTGGATTGCTACGCTGCTTTTGGGCAATACACGGGAGCTTATTATCCGCATTGATGAACGGGTGAACAATCTTACGGCTGACATGAAGGATGTTAAGTCCACACTAAAAGAGCATGGCGAAAAAATCGCCGCGCTCATGGTATATACGGGATACAATGTAAGGAACAGTCCGAATATGCCCAGCGAAAAAGGAAAAGAACTGCTTCGCAAATCCGGGTTCGATGAAATATATCCACAATTAAGAGAAAGAGTTTTTGCCTCGATGAAAGCAAGGAATCCAAGGACCTTATACGATTATGAAAAAGAAGCGGAACGTTCGCTTGGATCGTTGAGGGACGACCCGCTCATGGATCGATTAAAAGATTATGTAGTTGAACATGCAGACCAACCGTTGGTACTTATTTTTGAAATCGCATCCTGGGTAATCCGCGACGATTACGCCAAAGAGCATCCACTTCCTCCGAGATAACCTTGCAATTGCCGAATTGCCGGATTACAATTTGCCGTATGAAAGAAACCGGCAAAGAACGCTTTATCCTCACCAAAACTTATGAGGTTGCCTACGCGCTATTCCGCCTGGCGGCGCAGATGCATGAAAAGGATTTTGCCGAGCCGCTCCGGGCATCCGGCATCGCACTGCTTGGCGCCACAGCGGCGGAGGATTACGCCGCCGCCGAGCGCTCGCTCCGTGTGATGGAATGCCTCGTCAAGTTCGGGGGAGACGTTGGCATGATCGGCAACCTAAATACCGATGTTCTCATGCGGGAGATCTATGCCCTTGACGCAGCCATTGCCGAACGCAGGACCGCAGTCAAAACGGATGAAGTGAACATTGCCGAGATGTTCTCGAGTCCGGAATCTATAGAACATCCGCCAGCGGAGACTCATACTCAAGAACTAGCACCCTACCGAGAACCGGCAATCCGGCAACCGGCAAACGATTCGGCAATCCGGCAAAACATTATGCTCGAGCGTATACGGCAATCCGGCAATTGCCGGTTGAAAGATATACAAGAGATTTTGCCGGATTGCAGTGAACGGACGATTCGCTACGATCTGCAAACGCTCCTTGAAAAGAACCTTATAGAGCGGATCGGCAATGCCGGACCGTCGGTGTTTTATCGCGCGAGCGCGGCGGGGCCGAACATGGCAACGCGGGGTCTGGGTGCCGTTGCACAGGCGCCGGAAGCGGGGTAACCTTTCACCCGTCGGTACGTTGTATTATGTGCCGTGAGTAGGTTGGATATTAGTCACTTTTCCACACCTTTTTCCCGGCAAGCAGCGTAATTAGGGAGCAGTATGGTACAATAGTAAAAGGTTCGGTGTGAGGCTGAACCGCAAGCAGTAGGGAGAGTAGACTTTCATTAGGTCGATTTTCTCGTTTATTCAGCCTCGCCAAAAGCGGGCTTTTTCTTTATTTAAGATATTAACCCCGTTTTCGTCGCTCTCTTCTATTTGATCGGTCGTCGCTTTCCCTCACGAGGCGACCGCTTGAGCGAATAGAGTGAAGTGCCGGAAACGGTCCAGAAAAACAAAAAAATAAAAACGTGATTTGGTGCACGGAAAGGTCGACGGCTGAAAGGGTCCATAACGGATCAACAGGTCGATACCAATAATAAATCGATAAATTAAATAAAAATGAATTATAAAAAATTGGTTTCAGCGGCACTCACCGCCACCACAGTATTGTGGATGGTAGGAGCCGCGGCGTTGCCTCTGGCAAACGCGCAGACCACGGCGAGCCTCCAGGCTCAGATCGCGGCTTTGCTCGCCCAGATACAAACGCTTCAGGCCCAATTGAATTCTACTGGTAGCACCACAACGACCGGTACTGCGACGACCTATGACTTTACCAGCGACCTCACCGTTGGTTCCACAGGCGCGCAGGTCACGGAGCTCCAGCAGTTTTTGATTAACAAGGGATATTTGACCGCGGTCTCGGCTCCGACGGGCTATTTTGGCGCGTTGACCCAGGCGGCGCTTGGAAAATTCCAGGCGGCGGTTGGTATCTCTCCGACAGCAGGCTACTTTGGTCCTAAGACCATGGCCTACATGAATAGTTTAAGTTCGTCTTCGACGACGACCACGACGACAACCACGACCACGACGAGTGGTTCCCTTCCGGCTGGCTGCACTTCGTCCACGGGCTACAGCCCGACGACCGGTGCTTCCTGCGCGACGGGCACGACGACTGTTGTCGCTCCGTCAACTGGTTTGCAGGTAAGCTTGGCTTCCAGCAACCCGGCGGCAGGTTCTTTGATCTCGAGCGCAGGTTCGGGTTCAGGGCGCGTTCCGGTTTTGGCGTTCAATCTGACTGCAGGAAATTCAGGTGCAGTGACTGTCTCTGCGCTTAGCTTCCAACAGGAAGGTGTTTTGTCCGAGAGTGCGATCTCTGGCGCTTACCTCATCCAGAATGGACAGGTGGTTGCACAGTATAGCTCTCTCAATAACGACACGCTCAGCTTCAACGGCTTGCAGCTGTCGATTCCGGCAGGTCAGACGGAAACGTATGAGCTTGCCATTAACATTGCTGGCGGTCTCTCTGCGGGTAACACCACAAGCTTTGCCCTTCCGGCAGCTTCTGATGTGACCGCGTGGGATACCAACAACAATGCAATCACCCCGGCGGGAAGCTTCCCGTTGAACGGTAACGTCTTTACCGTAACGACGGTCAGCAATCCTTCTCTCGCAACCTTGGCCATAACCTCTTCCTCGATTGGAACATCGGTGACGGCAGGCACGCAGGGTAACATCGTCGGTGCATGGACCTTCACGGTGCAGAACAGCCCCGTATGGCTCCAGAACATCAACTTCCACGTGATCGGTTCCGCGAATGTCGCGAATATCCAGAACGTGAAGTTGTTGGTGAACGGCGTACAGCTTGGCGCTACGTTGCCTTCAGTCCCGGCGAATGGCCAGGCTGACTTCAGTGCCACGTCCACCTCTGTTGAGTTGAACACGGGTTCCAACAACGTTCAGGTCGTAGCAGACATCATGGGATCTCCGAGCGACAACTTCCAGTTCGAGATCTTGAACAACTACGATGTCTTGGCTGTCGACAGTCAGTATAATGTTCCGATTTCGGTGGCGAATACTGCCGGAACGGGTACTGAAGTCTTCATCCAGACGGGTCAGATCACCCTTAACCAGGATCCAAACACCCCGACCGGGAATATCGCCAAGGGCGTATCGGGCACTGTGTTGGCAAAGTATGACCTCTATGCGGCGGGCGAGCCGGTCAAGGTTCAGTTCCTTGACTTCAACATTCATTTGACCGGCGTCGCAACGACCACGGGGGCTACTACGTTGTCCTCACAGCTCCAGAACATTGCGATCACGGATGATGCGGGCGATCAGGTCGGCACTACGATCAACCAGCCTCCGTCATCCAACATTTGCACTCCGACGAATCCGCCTGCTTCGGCGGGTCTCTCGAGTGGCACGATCACTGCTTCGACGGTCGTTTACAACGACTGCTTTGGTAGCTCAGGTTCGCCGATCAACTACATTGTTCCGGCGAACACGACTCGCGTCTTGAGCCTCAAGGCTGACATTGAATCGACGGCGAACTTCTCGACCATCACTGCAAACTTGACCGCTGATACGAACAACTTACAGGGCATGGTCTCAAGCCAGTCTGGTAGCACCTCTGGTGCTTCCGGCGTTGCCTTGACGCTTGTCTCTTCGAGCTTGGCAGCGTCGCAGAACAACGCTTTGGGAACCCAAAACGTGTCTGCAGGTACGACCAATCTTGAGATCGGTTCGTACGCTTTGAGCGCTTCCTCGGCTGGCGGTGTTAATGTAAACACCGTGAGCATCGAGCTCGCTCCGAGCAGCACCAATGGTGGCCTTGCCTACACCGTTCCGTTCCAGAACCTCAAGCTCTTGATCAACGGAACGCAATTCGGCACGACCCAGGGCGTGGTAACCGGCAACAGCACATATTCGTTCTCCGGTTCCGCCTTCAATGTTCCTGCTGGCCAAACGGTGAATGTTAATGTATACGCCGACACGCTTTCGAGCGGGGCGGGCGTGTACAGCCCCGCGACGTCTTTGACAGGCTTCACGGGTGTTGGCCAAACCTCGTACACTTCGGTAAGCGATACCGCTGGTACGATTGCAGGCCAGAACATCAGTTTCAGCGGTCAGCCTGCTCTGACGATCGGGCTTGATTCAACGAATCCTCCGGCTGGACAGATCGTTCAGGGTTCAACGGGGAATACTCTCGCGGTCTTCCGCTTTACGGAAACCTCGAATGTCGAGAACGTAAAGGTAACTCAATTGAATGTTGTTCAAAAGGTTGCCTCTACTTCGACCGTGAAGTCTGCATACAGTAACGTGCAGCTATGGAATGGTTCTACGATGCTCGGTACGGCTCAATCGCCGGTTGCCGATGCTTCAGGAACAGGCTATATCTACAACTTCAACAGCTTCTCGACCCCGTTGATTGTCCCGGCTGGACAGTCGGTTTCGCTGACCCTGAAGGGTAACCTCGGTACGTACACCAGCGGTTCCTTCACGGATAACTCGACGTCAACCTTCGAGATTGCTACCACGACCGATGCGAGCAACAGCACCTCATCGCTTACTGTGGTTGCGCTTGGCGCGACCTCGAACAGGACCGCGTTGGTGACTCTCTCGAATGCGGTAGGAAGTCCGATGACGGTCTTGCAGACCACGCTTACTCCGAGCTTGTCGGACTATGCCGGTATAACCCAGCATAACTCCAGGAGCACTCAAGATAAGTTCGCAACGTTATCGTTTGCGGTCAATGCGGCAAATGCTGCAGCATTGAATACCGTGACGCTGACCTTTAGCGGTAACTTAATCAGCTCCTCGTCCACATTCTTGCCGGGCGTAGACCTTCTCGACCCGAATGGCGTCTCGGTTACGAGCGACAACAATGGAGCAGGTTCCATTCTATCGAGCTCAACCGGATCCAACTCGAATGGGTACTTCAAGACCTGGACGTTCGCAACAAGCACGTCGAACATTCCTCAGTTCAGCGCAGGCACAAACCAGAACTTCACGGTTGTCGTGAATGATAACCTTGGTACTGCCGCCGCGACGAATGGAATTTCTTACGGCTTGCAAGTTAACCTCCAGAACACGACTGACCTCACCTTCTACGATGGTTTGGGCGCTCAGTCTACGCTTGTGCCGAGCATCCCAGTCTCGACGCAGAGCTACACGTTGCCTTTGTCGACATCTATCTCGTTCATCTCAGGTTCGTAGTGTAGATGTTCTCTTAGCAACATTTCGCGCGTCGCTTGTGACCTCGCGTGATGGAAAACTCCCCGGCTTCGGCCGGGGAGTTTTCGTTTGCCATGCTCTTTTACCGACCTTGCGTGGGTCTTGTGGTAAAAACCCTTGATTTTGCTATACTAAGGGGGAGCTAAAATATAAAAGGTCGGGAAAAGAAACTAATATATCATTACTATGAATAAAAAAGGATTAGTGGAAGCGGTCATGAAGGCCACGGGCATCGAGACCAAGGCAGCGACGGAGCGGGCAGTAGATGCGGTATTTGATACGATCGTAAAGACCATGGGCCGCGGAGAGGAAGTTGCGATCACCGGATTCGGTACGTTCCGCGTGGCCAAGCGCGCCGCGCGCGAAGGCCGCAATCCAAAGACCGGCGAAAAGATCCAGATCAAGGCTTCGATCAAACCGAAGTTCCGCGCCGGAAAGCTTCTCAAAGAAGCAGTGCTGTAACACTGGAAAAGGATCCTTCTTCAGTCTTAAGATGAAAATCCCCGCGAATGCGGGGATTTTCATATATGGCGGAAGGAAAATGTTTGAGGTCACAAATTGTGACCTCAAACATTT
>DATKHM010000060.1:0-4045 GCA_035510235.1 Minisyncoccota bacterium
GCTTCATATATTCGCGCGTCACGCCGGGCGGCGGGCACTCGTCAAACGCGTACATAATATCCGCGCCAAGCTGCTGCTGGATCGCGATCGACGTCTCGGGACTCAAAAAAAGCTCATCGCCCGTCATTGGCGAACGGAAGTGCACGCCCTCTTCCGTCATCTTTAAATATTTCGGCTGGTTTCCTCTTTCGATGGCCTTCTCGACTTTTCCTGGATAATATTTTATGGAATTCTTCCCGACGCCAAGGTCGCGGCCGAATCCGAGGCTGAACACCTGAAAACCGCCAGAGTCGGTCATCGTCGGCTTCGGCCAGTTCATAAATTTATTGATCCCGCCCGCTGCCTTCACTATTTTTTCTCCGGGCTGGAGATGCAAATGATACGTATTGGAAATAAGGATCTGTGTCTTCGTTGCCGCAATCTCATCGCTACGCAATGCCTTCACCGCCGCGAGCGTGGCGACGGGAACGATCGCGGGCGTCATCACCTCGCCATGCGGCGTTTTCAATATGCCAAGCCGCGCTGCGCTCTTTTTGGATTTCTTTAATACTGAAAATTCGATCATGGAAATAGTCTACACGAGAAATAAAAAACACGGTACTTGCCGAACTATCATCTGTCGGGAGGCAAGTGCCGTGTTTCTTATTTCTATTTAGTTACCCGTAGCCGGAATCATCGGGGCCATTCCCGTCGTTCCAGTAGCACTGCCCGGCATCGTCATGTCACCGCCGTATCCCCCATGCATCATCATGGGATAGCCGTGATAGTAACCGTATGCAGCGCGAAGTTCATCGCGGAACTCTCCCGCTCTCACGCCGAGCGCGAAAACAAAGATAAGGATGGCGATCCCCACGACCCATACGATCACGCGATGCCCGTACCCATATCCACCGCCGCAGCCGCAATGGCATCCGGGACCGCACGCGCACGTGGTCTTGCCCTTCGCCATCTCCGAACCATTTTTCATTTCGTCCATTTTTTTAGAATAACGTTAAAATCTGATTAATAATCGACGACCTTTCCTTTTATCTATTATACCCTATAATCCAACATTATGGAACCGCGCTACGATCACGCCGAGGTCGAGAAGAAAATCTACGAACAGTGGGAGCAATCGGGGTATTTTAACCCGGATAAGCTTCCCGGAGACCGCACCGAGCCGTTCACTATTATTATGCCGCCCCCGAACGCGAACGGAGCTCTGCATGCCGGCCACGCCATGTTCGTCACCATCGAGGATATCATGATCCGCTTTGCCCGCATGCAGGGGAAGAAAGCGCTCTGGCTTCCGGGGACAGACCACGCCGGCTTCGAGACGCAAGTGGTCTATGAACGCAAGCTCGAAAAAGAAGGACGCTCCCGTTTTGACCTGACCCGGGAGGAGCTCTACAAAGAGATCTGGGATTTTACGCAGGAACATAAAAAAAATACAGAGGCCGGACTCCGATCGCTCGGCGCATCGTGCGATTGGTCGCGGGAAAAGTTCACGCTTGATCCGGAGATTATAAAAATCGTCTATGCCACCTTTAAACGGCTCTCCGATGACAAACTCCTCTATCGCGGGAAGCGCATCGTAAGCTGGTGTTCAAAGCACCAAACTTCATTTTCCGATCTGGAGATCGAGGATGTAGAGCGTGTTGACCCGCTCTATTATTTGCAGTACGGCCCGTTTGTCATCGCGACCGCGCGGCCCGAAACGAAGTTTGGCGACAAATACGTCGTCATGCACCCGGACGATCCGCGCTATGCGCAATATAAAGAGGGAGACAAGATCGATCTGGAATGGATCAACGGCCCCATCACGGCGACGGTTATCAAAGATGACGCCATTGACATGGCATTCGGCACCGGAGCCATGACCATCACCCCGTGGCACGACGCCACCGACTTTGCGATAGCGGAACGGCACGGCCTCGAGAAAGAGCAGGTCATCGATGAGCGCGGCAAACTGCTTCCCATCGCCGGAGAGTTCGCAGGAATGAAGATCGCTGAGGCACGTCCGAAGATCGTCGAGAAACTCGCCGCAAAAGGGCTGCTCATAAAAACGGATGAGCACTATAAGCACGTGGTCCGCACCTGCTACAAATGTGGCACCATCCTTGAGCCGCAGATCAAGGATCAGTGGTTCATCAAAACAAAACCACTTGCCGCAAGCGCAATACAAGCGATCGAGGACGGAAGCATTGTTTTTATTCCGGAGCACTATAAAAAGATCTGCCTGCACTGGCTCGAGAATATCATCGATTGGAATATCTCCCGGCAGATCGCCTGGGGCATTCCGATCCCCGCAAAGCTGTGTGATTCATGTGGCGAGGGTATTGTTGATCTTGATGACTCGATACACAAATGTCCAAAATGCGGCGGGGCGCTACGAAAAGATCCCGACACTTTCGACACGTGGTTCTCTTCCGGCCAGTGGCCTTTTGCTACGCTCGGTTATCCCGATGGTAAGGATTTCAAAACCTACTACCCCACCGACGTTATGGAAACCGCCGGCGAGATCATCTTTTTCTGGGTGACCCGGATGATCATGCTGGGGCTTTATGCGACCGGCGAGATCCCCTTCAAAAACGTTTACCTCCACGGTTTGGTGCTCGATGCCAAAGGGCAGAAGATGTCCAAGTCAAAGGGAAACGTCATTAATCCCTTGGAGCTCACAGAAAAATATGGCACCGACGCGCTTCGCATCGCGCTCGTTATCGGCAACACTCCGGGCACTTCGCTTGCGCTCTCCGAAGACCGTATCCGCGGATACCGTAACTTTTCCACAAAGCTATGGAATATCGCGCGGTTCATCCAGATGAACAAGCCTGAAAACTTTGCGGGAGCGAACATGGATATTGCCAATCGCGAAGAAGTAAAAGAATTGCAAGCGCTCAAGACAGAAATCACGAAACACATTGAAGGCTTCGAATTTCATCTTGCCGCGGAAAAACTTTATCACTACGTCTGGCACACGTTCGCGGATAAGATCATCGAAGCGGAAAAGAAAAAACTGAGCGATGGCACGAAAGCGGAAAAATCCGAGTCGTACGCGATGCTTGAGTACCTACTGCTCGGCTCGCTCAAGATGCTCCATCCGTTCATGCCATTCGTGACCGAGGCGATCTATCAGATTTTTCGCCCGGGGAAGATATTAATGATTGAAAAATGGTAATAATCAACAATGAATAATATGCGATCACGGCGTGAAGAGAAGTTCAAAAAAGAATGCCCGTTCCAAAATCGGAACGGGCAAAGGGACTAAGGGTCAAAAATCCCAAGAGTGAAAGTGCTTGAGGGCTACTTGCGCGGGCGGACACCGGCGAGGACGCAGTTGTCGACGAACCTGACGTCGGGACAGCGCAAGCTGAGCTCGCGGTACTCAGCGTCACGGTCCAAGCACACGACGCGACGGTTGCGGTCCGGGTCCAGCCAAGCTTCGTGCAGGAAGATCACGAACGGCTTCTTTTCGGAAGTCGTCGCTTTCCCGTGCTGCTCGGCGAAGCGGATGCCGTGCTCGTACGTCGGACGCACAAGACCGTTGTCCGCGAGGATCTGAAGACCTTCCTCTTCGGTAAAGCTCTTGCCCGGGTCGACGATCTCGATGTCGTCTTCCCACGGGGTCGAACTCGGCTTGAGGGGGAAGTTCTTCTGCGTGATCCAGTCGTTGAACGGGAATCCGAGCGCCTTCGTGATCTGGTCGGTATTCTCTGGACCGCCCATCTTCAGCGTGAAGACGGAAGGATCGAAGCCGAGGATCTTGCGGAACGCGTCGCGGTCGATCGTGTTCGGGTTCTCCGCCTTAAGGAGGTCGGAGAGGAGTCCGAGGTTGTACAGCACTTGAAGCCGTTCGAGGGACGCACCTGATTCTCTCGTAATGTTCAACATCTGGAACGCTTGATCGAATGTGGGTTGCATGGCAACTCCTTCTGCTATTCCACCGTTTGGATTTTTTTATGGGCGGGTTATAGCTTGCAGGCCGTGATTTATTTCATGGACTGGAAGCTATAACCGCACCGTGATGATTGTAAAAGAACGCTATTGTTATACTATAATAGTAGAT
>DATKHM010000061.1:0-8792 GCA_035510235.1 Minisyncoccota bacterium
AGACAGGGTATGGGACAGGAAAAAGGGTTGGGATGGGCCATCATCAATATTTTTACCTGGTCAAATTTGATCATTGCTGTGGTGGCCGCTTTTATCGGATACATTGTTTTTGAATCTCTTCGGAATAAATCCTAGTATGAACAACTTATTGGATTGGTCCGATTCATAGTCCAGAGGGGAGTTTGGGATTCGAACTAATTTGATGCTGTAAAATCTGCATTTTCAAACTCGACGATCTTGACCCCTCTAGGACGAAAATAGTCGATGCCTCTTGAGGCCTTATGAAATATGCGACAGCTTTGAGTCCATGGTGCCAAAACTAGACTGCTGGGGGACCTGGATTCGAACCAAGATAAACGCCTTCAGAGGGCGCTGTCCGACCATTAGACGATCCCCCAAAAATCAATACTGGCGAAAGTGCAAAAGATTTTTTAATCTTTCAACCTCCGCCTTTTTTCTAATACGTATAGCATTATGGCGTATTTCCGGATGAAATTCAAGTCGTCGCAATGCGATTTCAACGATTTTCAGAAGGTATGGATTTGTATTTACAAATCCAAAATTATAAGTGCTCGTTGGAAGATGGATGGAGAGGTACGCTTCCGCTTCGTAAAGTCCACGTAGAAAACGAATAAGATACTGTTCATTATTTTCGATCCATAGTGGTAATATATGCGGAAACTGTTCTTTATTGCCAGTAGGTATCTCTAAGCGTTTCGAGATAAACTTTTGATATAGACTTATTCTCACCGCATTTGAATAGGACGCCTTCGCGACAGCCGGAGCCTTTTTAAAAAGCGACTGGGTCATCTTGGTATAACGATAGATAAAGTCCATTTTCTTTGCATCGCCAACGATGGTAATACGCTCTGTGCGTGGAAAAGCTTCAATATTCCCATCTCCGAGTACAACGCCGATATATTCCGCAAGGTCACCGTTATGGGGGATCTCGGCATACCGAACACGGTGGCTATCACGCCATTTCTTGAAATTATCGATCTTTCTCGCCTTCATGGTGCGAGAGATTTTTTCGGCATGAGAAAGGGATCTGTGAGTCATACAAGCTTGTCCGGATTATACGCCACCGACATTAAATCTTTATTAAATTCTAAGCTTGCGTAAACGTTATGCTACGAAAGTTGTTCCACGAGTGCCACTTCGAGTGGCACGATCGCGAACGGCGAGTAGCGCATTTCCGCATACGCGCGGATGAGTGCCTTGATCATTTTGACGAGCGGGGCGGTGTCGGCTGCGGCGCCAAGGGCGATCGCAGCGGCAACTTCATCTTTGGTGAGATCGCGCTCCATGATCGCTTTAAGCGATGGATTGATCTTGAGCGACAACACTTTGCGCAAATAGTGAATGAGATCCTTGGTAAACTGCACCAGGTTGTGGCCGTCCTCGTTCAGTTCGTTCAAATAGCCGAGCGCGCCTTTGACATCTTTTTTAATAATGAATTCGGCCAGTTCGTGCACTTTCTTAAGGCCGGTGCGCCCGGTCACGCGCTCCGCATCGGCAAGCGTGATGCCTTTGGCACCGGCGGCGGTACCACCCGCGCCGATTGCATTTCCGAGCGACGAGATCTGGTCAAGCAGGGATTCCGCATCGCGGAAACTTCCTTCCGCGGCGGCGGCGATGAGCTCGATCGCAGGTTCATCTATTTTTATTTTTTCTTTCTTTGCGATCGACCTCAGTTTTTCGATGATCGTCGCTTTGGTCAATTTCTTAAATACGAAGCGTTGGGCGCGCGACGTGATTGTCGGGGGGAGCTTTTCGAATTCCGTCGTTGCCAAAATGATGACCGCGTGCTTCGGCGGCTCTTCCAACGTTTTCAGCAATGCATTGAACGCCGCGCCGGTGAGCATGTGCGCCTCGTCTATAATATAGACTTTGTGTTCGGCGGAGGCGGGGGAGGTGCGGATGTTTTCTTTGAGGTTGCGGATCTCGTCAATGCCGCGGTTGGATGCCGCGTCGATTTCCACGACGTCGAACGAATTCTGCGCGTCGATCGCAAGGCATTCGCGGCACTCGTTGCACGGCTCGCCGAGCTTGGCGAATTCCGGATCCGTGCGGCGCTTTTCGCAATTGAGCAACTTGGCGATCAGGCGCGCGGTCGTCGTCTTTCCCGTCCCGCGCGCGCCATAAAAAATATATGCCTGCCCCAGCCGGCCGGTCTTCGCGGCGTTCTTAAGTATCTCGACGTTCGTTTCCTGACCGAGGACGTCATCGAGCTTTTGCGGGCGGTATTTTCGATAGAGCGCTTGTGCCATGTCCCACCATTATACTATTATGATTAGAAAACAGCGACCCATGGAATATGAAACGCGCGTAGGGGAATTCAACGGCCCGCTTGAGAAGCTTCTTGAGCTCATTGAGGCGGAAAAAATGGATATCAACGAGGTCAGCCTGGCCAAGGTCACGGATGACTTTTTGCGCTATCTCGAAACGTTTAAAGGCGGCATTAATGTGAGCAGGGAGGGCGTCGAAGACGTGGCCGCTGCGGAAAATAAATTCCGCGTTGATCTTCGCATCCTCGCCGACTTTGTTTCCGTCGCGAGCAAACTGATCTTCCTCAAGTCAAAATATTTATTGCCAGGGCTCACGCTCACGCAAGAAGAAGAGGCGGACATCAAAGACCTCGAGGCGCGGCTCAAGATCTATCAGGAGCTGAAGCCTGCGATCAAGCTCATCAACCGACTTTGGCAGACGAGCCACAAGTCGTACAGCCGTCCTTACTTTATTGGTCGTGGCATTGGTAGTATCCCTGGGCAGACGATGTTCTATCCGGGAACTAATTTAGACACAGAAGCGCTTACCCACGCGCTCGGTGGCATCTTTGACACGATCAAAACGTACGATCTCGAGACGGAGACCATAAAAGAGAAGATCATCACGCTCGAGGAAAAAATTTCGGAAGTGCTCGGACGCATCCAGAAAGAAGGGGATATGCATTTCAATAATCTCTCGGGCGAGAAATCACGCGGCGAGATGATCGTGGTCTTCCTTGCTATCCTTCATTTGGCCCGCGAACAGCTCGTGCTTTTGGAGCAGATGGATAATTTTTCTGATATAATGGTGAAGAAAAAATCGAACACATAACGATGGCTACAAAGAACGGGCGCGCATCACTTGAGGCATTGCTTTTTATTCACGGCGAACCGCTCACGTATAAAAAAATACAGTCGGTTTTGGGAATAGAAAAAGAAGAACTCGAGACACTTATCGGAGAACTTAAAAAAGACTTAGAGGCCGACACGCGTGGGCTGCAACTTGTTTCCGACCGCGAAAAGATCCAACTGGCCACGAAGCCGGAATTCAATGCTATTCTCGAAAGCTTCATGAAAGAGGAAATTTCCGAAGACCTTTCTCCCGCCAGCCTCGAAGCGCTCTCCATCATCGCGTATCTTGGCCCGATTTCGCGCGCACGGCTGGAATATTTGCGCGGGGTGAACTCGATCGTCATTTTGCGAAGTCTTATGATACGCGGACTCGTCGAACGGTTTCCCGATCCGGCGCACCCTGCGAGTTTCCTCTACCGCGGAACGTTCGACCTTATGAAGCACCTTGGCATAAAAGAAAAGGAAGGCTTGCCGGATTATGAAAAATTCCAGGAGTTGCTGAAGGTGTTCGATCAGCCAAGCGACAGCGCGTCGGGAAGCGTCCCAACGCAGTAATAGAAGGCCGCGCGCATGATAAAAAATTACGAGAAAATCATTTTTTTGCTGGTCGTCATCGGTGCCATATTTTTTGCGCGTGCCATGTATCCTACTATCTCTGGCATCCCGTCGCTCGCGAGCACTGAGCCGCCGCAAACCGCAATAGCATTATCAACATCCGCGCCGCCGACGCTCGTGTTGCCCCAAACTTCTGTGAGCAGTGCGGACAGCGGTGCGCTGGTATCTGGCGGTGATACTGCAAGCGTTCCCGCAAGTTCAAGTGAAACGATGGCGGATGTGAACACCGTTTTTTCAAAGGTCAACAACACTCAGCCGCCGAGCCTCAATGACGAAGCGTACATGGTCGCCGACCTTACGACGAGCGCAGTTCTCGCCGGTTCAAATGTGGTGACCCGCTGGCCGACTGCATCGCTCACGAAGCTCATGACGGCGACGCTCGTTTTCGACCAGCTTGCGACGAGCACCACGATCACTATCACCCCGCAAATGTTCGCGGCGGATCCGACGGAACAAACACTGGTGATCGGGGGTACCTATACTGTCGAGGATCTTCTCCACGTGATGCTCATGCCCTCAAGCAATGTGGCGGCCGAAGCGATGGCCGATTTTATCGGACGGACGCAATTTATGAATGAGATGAACGCGCGCGCGCAGGCGTGGGGGATGACCGATACCTACTTTAGCGATCCCTCCGGCATCTCCGCCGCGAATGAATCGACCGCAAACGACCTTTTGATCCTGGCCCAGCATGTGTACAATAACTATCCGGGGATCCTTGCCATCACCGACACGCATCAAACTACGATCACGGAGCTGAACAGCGACAAAAAAATAACGGTGACGAGCATCAACGATTTTGCCGGCGAGCCGAATTTTGTGGGTGGGAAGACGGGACACACCGATCAGGCAAGCGGAAATCTTCTTTCAATATTCAATTATGATAGTCATCCGGTGTTGATTATCGTCCTTGGAACGGTCGACCGCTTTGGCGATACCTCAAAACTCTACGCCTGGTTCCGGGCGAACTATAAATAAATGCTTATGCAATCAATGCTCCTTAGCGAAGCGGTGCGCGTGACGATACTCACGACGATATCGTTCGTGATCGCGCTTCTTGTTACGCCGCTGTGGTTTAAGTTCTTGCAAAAATATAAATTCGGCAAACAGTTGCGCGGCAGTGAGGATACTCCGGTCTTTAGCGAACTGCATAAAAACAAGATGGGTACGCCGACAGGCGCGGGCATCATCATCTGGTCTACGGTGATCGGCATGGCGATCGTCTTCGATGTCCTGCGGCATATCTTTGGCGGCGTCTGGAATTATTTCAATTTCATCAATCGCGCAGAAACGTATCTGCCGATCGCCGCGCTCCTTATCGCCGCGCTCCTCGGCCTCCTCGACGACTGGCTCGGCGTCCTTAAGCTCGGCGGCGCATCCGGAGGGGGATTGAAGGTTCGTCAGAAAGCGATCGTGTATCTACTCCTCGCCGCCATCGGCGCATGGTGGTTCTACTTCCGTCTCGGATGGGATGTGATCTCTGTGCCCTTCGTGGGAAACTTCACGATCGGATGGTGGTACATCCCGATCTTTCTTTTTATCATCTTTGCGAGCGCGTTCTCCGCGAACGAGACCGACGGCCTCGATGGCCTACTCGGCGGCGTCTCTCTCTTTGCGTTCGTGTCGCTCGCTACGGTCGCGTTTGTCCTCCACAGTTACAACCTTGCCGTATTTTGCGGAACGATCATCGGCGCGCTCCTCGCATTCCTTTGGTACAACATCTATCCCGCAAAGTTTTTTATGGGGGACACCGGCTCGATGTCGCTCGGCATTACGATCGGAGTTATCGCCATGCTTACCAACACCACGCTGATCCTTCCACTATTTACCATCATTCTCGTCATTGAATCGTTTTCCGTCATCATCCAGGTAATCTCCCGGAAGTTGCGGCATGGCAAAAAAGTATTCCGCTCCGCGCCGATCCATCACCATTTCGAGGCGCTCGGCTGGCCCGAATCGCAGGTCACCATGCGCGCCTGGATCATCTCGGCGGTGTTCTGTGCGCTCGGGCTCGTGATATTTTTCCTATCGCACTAGCTGGCGCGCATTTAACAGAATTTTAATCGCCAACATTGTACGCTTTACCAGTCAATGGGGCTAGTGGTGAAAAGGTATCACAGCCCCTTTGCCAAGTGGCAGTTCGGAGTTCGACTCTCCGCCAGTCCACATTGGCCCGAATTGACATCCATAAAAACATGCGTATTATGGATAATACTTGGCAAAGGGGCGCGGTGCCTTTCATCGCGTAGTAAAGAGTGGGAGAGCCTTGTTCGAATTTCATCCTTCGATGGGCCGCCGCGATTTGCTATAATTTTAATATGAATTTCCAGACCACCATAAAGAATTACGCACCGTTAATCTGGCTGGCCATATCGGTTGTTCTTTCTCCCTGGGGGATATTGGAATATATGTATCGATTCCTTAGTAGTGGCCTTCCCGCAGCCGTATACTGGATTGGCGTTGCGATCTGGTTCCTTTCGCTCATCACGACTGCCGTTGTTTCAGTGAAGGCGATCTTAGATAAGAAGCCTTTGAAATTAGTAAATGGGTTCATTTGCTTTGTCTCGATTGCTGCCATTTTAGTTTTCGGGCCCACCTTTTTCATTGTGTTTTACCTTAGGACGCTTTAGGACGTTTTTCGCTCATCAGTAGAATTTTGTTCGAACATCGTCCCACACTGCCCGCAAAATAAAAAAAGCCCCATACGTTTTAGTACGAGGCTTGCCTTGCGGCGATGTGCCGAAGGTCAGTAGAACTTTACCTTTGTCGGAGGTGTTGGCCATGCAGGACGATGGTCGATCTTTCCGTGGCGGTTAAGCATGTTGCCGAGCCTGCCTTCAGATACGGCATAGTCTTTGACTTGCTCGCCGAGACCGGCTTCACAGGCCTTAGTGCCATACGCCAACCACGCAATCTCCTCAAAGGCTGGCTCCGGCGGTGAATAGTACACACTCACCGCGTGCTCTCCGGGTATGGGATCAGCTGCGGCAACCATCAGATCGTTGCCTTTCTCGGCCCATACTCCACGCCCGCCGATCACGAGCGCTGCTTCGCGCGTTGAATGCGCTGGTGGCCTTACGAGTTCGAGGGGGTAGATGGCACACGGATCAGAGGTTTTCTTTTCCGCATCGAGGATTTCCTGGTCGAATTGGTGATCCGCCGCTTCAGCCAGATTCGCCTCGTTGACCCTGTAGAGATGAATTGCGCCCCCGAGAATCAAGAGGTAAAAAGCAGTGGTGACAAAAAACGTGGACAAAGCTGTTTTCATGGCTTTGCTCCTTCTGAGAGATTTGAAGACCTGGGAATATTATAATTGATTAAATAAAAATGTCAATTTTGTTCGAACATCGTCCCATACTGCCCGCAGTTGTTCAATTGAGGCATTTTTGACAATCTTGCGATACTCTCGAATTTCGTCCCATATTACCCACAAAAGACAATTACAATAATATTTTGCTATTATAAATGGGATGTGGTGGCTGAACGGTAAAGCATCTGTCTGCAAAGCAGATTCAGCAGGTTCAATTCCTGCCCACATCTCCAATGCAAAGTCCTGACGATTATATTCTCGAGCAGTTACGAAATTTGATCATACCTTCTTTAGAAAGGCCAGATTTAAGTTCTCAGGAAAAACTTGTAACTTTCATCTCGAAAACAATACTTTCTAAAAAGTTTCGCAAGTGGAGTGTTGACGCTGATTTCCTCGTATCGCTCGATTGTGCCACAAGAATCAATATTGAGCGGAACGAGCCGATAAAATTTGCTATGCCGTTCGGAGGTTATAAGCTTTGGAGCTTAGAAGAGGCTCCCGAAGTAGATTGGGCGGAGTTGTTTACACTTATGTATTACACTGAGTGGCTCAAGCCTATCTTGGATAACTATCCTCCAGGTGCATGGTTCGATTTTTCATCAGACGATATTATCGTTGAAAGAATTGATAATATTTCAAAAGCCGAAACAGATAGCTATAAAAAAAGCTTCGATGATCTTATTGAATTCATGAAACAATATCTCCCTAAGAATATGCAGTTTACTTTCACGCAGGTTGGCTCTCGCTATACCCACGAAGAATTTGAAGCTGATTTACATGAAAAAATGGAAGTGATAAAAAAATCCCTCGGCGGTATGCCCGAAGTTTCAGAGGCAGAAAAAAAGATGATTGATCTTAATGCCCGGCCACGAGAAGGAGAAGATAGAAGCTATGCGTGGTATCAAAATAATAAACTAACTCACGACGCCTATATGACCGTAAGTAAGCGCCGTCCCTACTATCGCACCGAAGATAAACTGTTGGCATTTACCAAGCGTCTTCCGAATGGTGTGGCGATCGGTACAACAAAGACATCAATAGCTAAATTTTGGGTGGGCGTAGGGGTCTTAAAAAAGAAAGAAGACGATTTTACAGAATCTGTTCTTTCACCCGATCAACTCCACGGTGCTCAGTATGAATGCGTGCCAATCGACATAAAGGGTCTTGATGGTAAGAATTTTAAGAAGCTAAGGGTTGTGTAGTTTTGTTCGAACTTCGTCCCACACTGCCCGCCATTGAGGAGGTTCATATAAAGACGCCTCTCTTATTTGACTATCCTCAGCCCTTTGCTATAATTACCCCTATGCCCGAAGAGACGATTGTATCGATGCAGAACAACCAGACGTCCGGATATCCGGCGGTGGGATCCCGCGAAATGATGGATGCGGGCGTTTTTTATGGACGCAAAAAGAGCAAGACGAATCCGAAGATGCGTCCGTTCGTGCTGGGCAATCGCGGCGGAATCGAGATCATCAACCTCCAAAAAACCGAAGAAATGATGGATGCGGCGGCGGCGTTCATTAAAGAGCGCATCCGGAACAATGGATTACTGCTCCTCGTCGGTACGGAGCCCGCGGCGGAATCGAGCATCACGGCGCTCGCAAAGAAGCTCGGCATCCCGTACGTCACCACCCGTTGGGTCGGGGGCGCCATTACGAACTTCAAGATCATCAACAAGCGCGTGGAGCATCTAAAAACCCTTCGCACTGACCTCGCCTCCGGTGCGCTCAATAAGTACACCAAGAAAG